>NZ_JBYVYK010000008.1:0-127568 GCF_058148405.1 Mycobacterium sp. DHQP2018-32-09
CCGCGCCCGCTCCGGCGTCGACGCCACCGCGGCACGAGGCGCCCCCTCATCTGACCCGCCCCGCCGGCCGGCAGACGCCGCCGCCGTCGCGCCCCAGCGGGCCCGACGACCGCAGCACCCAGGTGCTGCCGCCGGTGCGCGGCGTCGACGATCCGCGGTTGCGCGACCCCATCGACGTCGTCAAGGCGGCGCTGGACGGCACTCCGCCCAAGCAGCCGCCCCCGGGTCCGCCGCGCAAGCCGCCGACGGGCGGGCCGGGCGGGCCGTCGGGACCTCGGCAGCGGCAGTTTCACGTCAATTGGAAGTGGGTGCGCCGCGGCGCGCTCGCCGCGGTGATCGTCGCGATCCTGCTGCCCATCGTGACGTTCGCGATGGCCTACGTCATCGTGGAGGTGCCCAAGCCCGGGGACATCCGCACCGCGCAGGTGTCGACCATCCTGGCCAGCGACGGCAGCGAGTTGGCCCGCATCGTGCCGCCGGAGGGCAACCGCGTCGACGTCGACATCGACAAGATCCCGGTGGCCATGCGCGATGCCGCGATGGCGGCCGAGGACCGCGACTTCTACAGCAACCCGGGCTTCTCCTTCACGGGCTTCGCGCGGGCGTTCAAGAACAACATCTTCGGCGGCGACCTGCAGGGTGGCTCCACCATCACGCAGCAGTACGTCAAGAACGCCCTCGTCGGCGATGCGCGTTCCGGGGTGGGGGGCCTGATCCGCAAGGCGAAGGAACTGGTCATCTCGACCAAGATGTCGCGCGAGTGGTCCAAGGACGCCGTGCTGGAGGCCTACCTCAACATCATCTACTTCGGCCGCGGTGCGTACGGCGTGGCCGCGGCCTCGCAGGCGTACTTCGGCAAGCCCGTGGAGCAGCTGAACGTCGCCGAGAGCGCGTTGTTGGCGGCGCTCATCCAGCGGCCGTCGACGCTCGACCCGGCCGTCGACCCGGAGGGTGCGGCGGAGCGCTGGAACTGGGTGCTCGACGGCATGGTCACCATGGGTGCGCTGTCGCCGGAGGACCGCAAGGCGCAGGTGTTCCCGCCGACCATCCCGCCCGACCAGGCGTTGCAGGCCGACCAGACGACGGGGCCCAACGGTCTCATCGAGCGGCAGGTCACCAAGGAGTTGATGGACCTCTTCGACATCGACGAGCAGACCCTCAACACCGAGGGGTTGCAGGTCACCACGACCATCGATCCGAAGGCGCAGCAGGCGGCCGAGCAGGCGGTGACCAAGACGCTCGACGGTCAAGAGCCGGACATGCGGTCCGCGGTGGTGTCGATCGACCCGAAGACCGGCGGCGTGAAGGCGTACTACGGCGGTTCGGACGCCAACGGTTTCGACTTCGCCCAGGCGGGGTTGCCGACGGGTTCGTCGTTCAAGGTGTTCGCGCTCGTCGCCGCGCTGCAGCAGGGGATCGGCCTGGGCTACCAGGTGGACAGCTCGCCGGTGACGGTCAACGGCATCACGATCAACAACGTCGAGGGCGCCAGCTGCGGCACGTGCAGCATCGCCGAGGCGCTGAAGCGGTCGTTGAACACGTCGTTCTACCGGTTGATGCTGAAGTTGAAGAACGGCCCGCAGGACGTGGCCGACGCCGCGCACACCGCGGGCATCGCCGAGAGCTTCCCCGGTGTCGACCACACGCTGTCGGAGGACGGCAAGGGTGGCCCGCCGAACAACGGCATCGTGCTGGGGCAGTACCAGTCGCGTGTCATCGACATGGCGTCGGCGTACGCGACGCTGGCGGATTCGGGGATCTATCACCGGCCGCACTTCGTGCAGAAGGTGGTCAACGCCGACGGCAAGGTGTTGTTCGACGCCGCCGATCAGGACGACAAGGGCGAGCAGCGCATCGACAAGGCCGTCGCGGACAACGTGACCGCGGCCATGCAGCCCATCGCCGGCTACTCGAACGGCCACAATCTGGCCGGCGGGCGACCGTCGGCGGCCAAGACCGGCACCAACCAGCTGGGGGACACCGGCGCCAACCGTGACGCCTGGATGGTGGGGTACACCCCGTCGCTGGCGACCGCGGTGTGGGTCGGCACGACCGATGGCACGCGGCCGCTGGTGAACTCCTACGGTGGGCCGGTGTACGGCTCGGGTCTGCCGTCGGACATCTGGAAGGCGACGATGGACGGTGCGCTGGAGGGCACCGACAACGAGTCCTTCCCGAAGCCGACCGAGATCGGCGGCTACGCCGGTGTGCCGCAGGCGCCCGCCGCGCCGCCGCCGTCGTCCGCGCCGCCGGTGGCGCCGCCGTCGGAGACGGTGATTCAGCCGACGCTGGAGATCGCGCCGGGCATCACGATTCCGTGGGGTCCGCCGACGACGGTGCCGGTGGCTCCGCCCGCGCCCGGTGGTGATCCGAACGTGCCCGTGGGTGCGCCGGGTGGTCCGGGAGCGCCGCCGGGTGGTCCGACGCCGACGGTGACCGCGCCGCCGCCGCCACCGTGACGGATCCCGTGACGGAGCCACCCGAGTTGGTGTCGCCGGAGGCCCGCGTCGATGGGCGCAGCGCCGACGAGCGTGATCTGCCGAGCCGCACCGACGTCACGGTGCGGGCGCTGTCGAATCTGGTCGGCGGTCCGGTGGGCAAGCATGCGCTGATCGGGCGCGCCAGGTTTCTCACGCCGCTGCGCGTGATGCTGCTGATCGCGCTGTTGTTCCTGGTGTTCGGCTATTCGACCAAGGCCGCATGCCTGCAGTCGACGACGTCGGGGACGGCGGATCAGCGCGTCGCGGTGTGGGAGAACCAGCGGGCGTATTACGAGTTCTGCTATTCGGACACCGTGCCGCTGTACACGGCGGAACTGCTCAACCAAGGGAAGTTTCCGTACAAGTCGAGCTGGATCGAAAAGGACGGCGAGGGTCAGCCGCGCACGCAGTACGACGGGTCGCCCGCGGTCAGGTACATGGAGTATCCGGTGCTCACCGGGCTCTATCAGTACGTGTCGATGACGTTGGCCAAGACCTATACGGCGCTGACGAAGGTGGCGTCGGTGCCGATCGTGGCCGAGGTGGTGATGTTCTTCAACATCTCGGCGTTGGGTCTGGCGCTGGCGTGGTTGGCCACGGTGTGGGCGACGGCGATGTTGGCGGGTCGGAGGATTTGGGATGCCGCGGTGGTGGCGGCGTCGCCGTTGGTGATCTTCCAGATCTTCACGAACTTCGACGCGCTGGCGACCGCCGCCGCGATGGGTGCGCTGCTGGCATGGTCGCGGCGCCGCCACGTGTTCGCGGGCGTGCTCATCGGGTTGGGCGTGGCGCTCAAGCTGTATCCGCTGTTGCTGTTGCTGCCGCTGCTGTTGCTGAGCATCCGGACGGGGCGGCTGCGCGAGTTCGGCAAGACGACGGTGGCGGCGGTGGTCGCGTGGCTCGTCGTGAACCTGCCGATCATGGTGCTGTTCCCGCGGGGGTGGTCGGAGTTCTTCCGCTTGAACACGCGCCGCGGCGACGACATGGATTCGATCTACAACGTCGTGAAGTCGTTCACCGGGTGGCGGGGTTTCGATCCGAGCCTGGGGTTCTGGGAGCCGCCGGCGGTCACCAATGCGGTGACGTTCGTGTTGTTCGCGGTGTGTTGCGTGGGCATCGGGTACGTCGCGGTGACGGCGCCGCAGCGGCCGCGGCTGGCGCAGTTGGCGTTCCTGGTGGTGGCGGCGTTCCTGCTGACGAACAAGGTGTGGAGCCCGCAGTATTCGCTGTGGCTGGTGCCGCTGGCGGCGTTGGCGCTGCCGCATCGACGAATCTTGTTGGCGTGGATGACCATCGACGCGCTGGTGTGGATCCCGCGCATGCTGTTCCTGTACGGCGAGCAGAAGATGGGTCTGCCGCAGGAGTGGTTCACGACGGTGGTGTTGTTGCGCGACGTCGCGGTGGTGACGCTGTGCGTGCTGGTGCTGCGTCGGATCTACCGGCCGGAGGCCGACCTGGTGCGCTGGCAGGGGCGGGTGGACGATCCGGCGGGCGGGGTGTTCGACCGCGCCGCCGACGCGTTCCCGACGTGGTGGCCGACCCGGTTGCGGCCGGGGGCGACGCGACCGTGGACCAGGCCGCGGGCGACGGCGCCAGAGCCGGAGCCCGAACCCGTGCGGTGAGCGCGGGGTCACGCGATTTGGCTGGTCAGCGGCGGTTGGAGTAACCTAACCCGGTTGCCGACGCAGGCGACTCTCCTGCCACGGACAGACCGTGGCCGTCACGACCATAGGAGGTGATGAGGTTTCCATGCGTCCATACGAAATCATGGTCATTCTTGACCCAACCCTCGACGAGCGGACCGTAGCCCCGTCTTTGGAGACGTTCCTGAACGTCATCCGCAAGGATGGCGGGTCCGTCGAGAAGGTCGACATCTGGGGCCGGCGCCGGCTGGCGTACGAGATCGCCAAGCACGGCGAGGGCATCTATGCCGTCGTCGACGTCAAGGCCGAGCCCGCCACGGTGTCCGAGCTGGATCGTCAGTTGAACCTGAACGAGTCCGTGCTCCGCACCAAGGTGATGCGCACCGACAAGCACTGAGTCGCCAAACCGCATGCTCGTCGGGTTGGTTCCGTAGGCTCGCCTGCGACCAACCTTCGAGTGCGACAGCGAAAAGCTTGCGCGAAGCCGAGAACCCACCCAGGAGGTAACCGTGGCTGGTGACACCATCCTCACGGTCGTCGGAAATCTGACCGCCGATCCGGAACTGCGCTTCACCCCGTCGGGTGCTGCCGTCGCGAACTTCACGGTCGCGTCGACGCCCCGCACCTTCGACCGCCAGAGCGGCGAATGGAAGGACGGGGAGGCACTGTTCCTGCGGTGCAACATCTGGCGGGAGGCGGCGGAGAACGTCGCCGAGAGCTTGACCCGTGGGTCGCGTGTCATCGTCCAGGGACGGCTCAAGCAGCGTTCGTTCGAGACGCGGGAAGGCGAGAAGCGCACCGTCGTCGAACTCGAGGTCGACGAGATCGGCCCCTCGCTGCGCTACGCCACGGCCAAGGTCAACAAGGCCAGCCGCGGTGGCGGCGGCGGCGGTGGTGGCGGCTTCGGCGGAGGTTCGGGCGGCGGCGGTTCGCGGCAGTCGGAGCCGCCGCGTGACGACCCGTGGGGCAGCGCCCCGGCGTCGGGTTCGTTCAGCGGCGCCGACGACGAGCCGCCCTTCTGACATGACTCGGGCGCCGGGTGCGCCCACCACGCAACATCTAGAAAGAGATAGCCATGAAGTCCAAGTCCACCAGCACCAAGCGCCGGCCGGCGCCGGACAAGCCGATCAAGACACGCAAGTGCGTGTTCTGCTCCAAGAAGGGCAAGGGGCAGGTGATCGATTACAAGGACACCGGCCTGCTGCGCACGTACATCAGTGAGCGCGGCAAGATCCGTGCCCGTCGCGTGACCGGTAACTGCGTGCAGCACCAGCGCGACATCGCGGTCGCGGTGAAGAATGCCCGCGAGGTTGCGTTGCTGCCGTTCAGCTCGGCGACGCGGTAGATCGGGAGACGTCGATGAAGCTCATTCTGACCACTGAGGTCGATCACCTGGGTTCGGCCGGAGACACCGTCGAGGTCAAGGACGGTTACGGCCGCAACTACCTGCTGCCGCGCGGCCTGGCGATCGTCGCCAGCCGCGGGGCCGAGCGGCAGGCCGCCGAGATCCGGCGCGCCCGCGAGGTCAAGACGGTGCGTGACCGCGAGCACGCCGTCGAGTTGAAGAACGCCATCGAGGCGCTCGACTCGGTGTCGTTGGCGGTGCGTACGGCCGGCGACAGCGGCAAGCTGTTCGGTTCGGTGACGGCGTCCGACGTCGTCGCGGCCATCAAGAAGGCCGGCGGTCCGAACCTGGACAAGCGCACGGTCGATCTGCCCAAGGCGCACATCAAGTCGGTGGGTTCGCACGTGGTCAACGTGCGCCTGCTGCCCGACGTGCATGCCGCGGTGTCGCTGGCCGTCGTCGCCGAGTAGTTACTCCAGCGTCAATACGCCCGGGTGGGAGCCTCCAAGGTTCCCACCCGGGCGTTGCTGTGCTCTCTGGCGAACTTCGCCGTCCATTGTGCGGACAGCGCGCGAGGGGCGCTGTTAACCTCTTCGGCCAGTCGTCGCCATCCAACACGCCCGACATGGCAACCCAGGACGACACGCCGAAGCAATTTGCATCCACAATGCTCGGTACGTCTCGCGGCCGCTTGAGCAGCATAAATCGACTTATAGCGAGGCGTTGTCCACAGGTTGTCCCCAATGCCTCCCCATGGTCGTCCTCGGCTATCCCCACGCCATCCCCAGGGTTGTCCACGAGCGCTGCTTGCGGCCTGCCCAGCAACGTCTAACGTTGGCCGCTGTCCCTCGACTCCCCGGCTCTTGTCGGTGGTCCGGGGGATGATGTCGAACGAGTGTTCGTAGGATTTTCGGGAGGGGGACGCTGAGTGGCCGTCGTCGATGACCGGGGTCGATCCGAGGTCGATGCTCCTCCGCCCAGCGAGGATTACGGGCGTCAGCCCCCGCAGGACATGGCGGCCGAGCAGTCGGTGTTGGGCGGCATGCTGCTGTCGAAGGACGCCATCGCCGACGTGCTGGAGCGGTTGCGGCCGAGTGACTTCTACCGGCCGGCCCACCAGAACGTGTACGACGCGATCCTGGACCTCTACAGCCGCGGTGAGCCGGCCGACGCCGTGACGGTGGCCGCCGAGTTGGAGCGGCGCGGTCAGCTCAAGCGCATCGGCGGGCACCCGTATCTGCACACGCTGATCTCGACGGTGCCGACGGCGGCGAACGCGGGGTACTACGCGGGCATCGTGGCGGAGAAGGCGATGCTGCGGCGGCTCGTGGAGGCCGGTACGCGGGTCGTGCAGTACGGCTACGCGGGCGCCGAGGGTGCCGAGGTGGCCGAGGTGGTCGACCGTGCGCAGGCCGAGGTGTACGCGGTCACCGACGGCCGCACGGCCGAGGACTTCGTGGCGCTGGAGGATCTGCTGCAGCCCACGATGGACGAGATCGACGCCATCGCCTCGCAGGGCGGTACCGCGCGCGGCGTGCCGACGGGATTCGTGGAACTCGACGAGGTCACCAACGGCCTGCACGGCGGTCAGATGGTGGTCGTCGCGGCCAGGCCTGGGGTTGGCAAGGCCCTGGCGCTGGACACGCCGCTGCCCACGCCCGAGGGTTGGACCACGATGGGCGAGGTGCGCGTCGGCGATCGGCTCATCGGGGCCGATGGTGAGCCGACGCGTGTCGTGGCCGCCACCGAGGTCATGACGGGACGGCCGTGCTTCGAGGTCGAGTTCTCCGACGGCACGGTCATCGTCGCCGACGCCGAGCACCAGTGGCTCACCGAGACGCGGGCGTCGCGTAAGTCGGCGCAGGCGGCGGCGTCGGGTTACCACCGCTACAAGAATCAGCGCACCTTTGCGGCCATCCGGACCACGCGGGAGATCGCCGCCACCGTGCGATGCGCCACCGCCGACGCGCGGCTCAATCACTCGGTGGTGAACGCCAAGCCGATCCACGCGCCCGAGGCCGACCTTTTGGTGCCGCCGTACACGCTGGGTGCGTGGCTGGGTGACGGCACGTCGGCGGCCGCGCAGATCACCACCGCCGACGCCGAGATCGTCATGCGCATCGAGGCGGAGGGTCTGGTGATGCGGCCGTCGCGCTCGGCGACCATGCGCTATCAGGTGCTGCTTCCCGAGGCTTCGGGGTTCGGCGAGCGCGCGTGTGTGGTGTGCGGCGCCCCGTTCGTGCCGCACACCAGCCAGGTGGGCACGTGTGGCCGGTCGTGCGGCGGACGGGCACGATTTCTGTCGGCACCGGTGCCCGCGCCGACGTGCGCGCGCTGCGGCGGGCCGTCGTGCGGGTTGCAGCTCTGCCAGCCGTGCCGCAATGCGGTGGGGACGCTGCAGGCGCGGTTGCGGACGTTGGGAGTGCTTGGGAACAAGCACATTCCCGTTCAGTATCTGCGGGCCTCGGAATCGCAGCGCCGCGCGCTGCTTGCGGGCCTGCTCGACACCGATGGGACCGTCACGGCGGGCGGCGCCGCGCAGTTCTCGGTCACCAACGAGCGGCTGGCGAGCGACTTCGCCGAGCTGGTGGTCAGCCTGGGGTATCGGGCGCAGACGTCGACGAAGCGGGTCAAGGGGCGCACGGAGTCAACGTCGACCGCTTTCACGGTCACGTTCTCCACCGAGGACGAGGTGTTTGGCCTGTATCGGAAGTCGTTGCTGCACAAGGAGCGTCGACGGGCGACGGGCACGGCACGGTCCCATTCCAGGTTCATCGTCGACGTGCGGCCCGTGGCCAGCGTGCCGGTGCGGTGCGTCGAGGTCGACAACGACGACCACCTGTACCTGGCCAGTCGGGCGATGGTGCCGACGCACAACTCGACGTTGGGCCTGGACTTCCTGCGGTCGTGCTCCATCAAGCACCGCCACGCGAGCATCGTGTTCTCCCTCGAGATGAGCAAGACCGAGATCGTGATGCGCCTGCTGTCGGCGGAGGCGAAGATCAAGCTCGCCGACATGCGGTCGGGCAACATGAGCGACGACGACTGGACGCGCCTCGCGCGCCGGATGAGCGAGATCAGCGAGGCGCCGCTCTACATCGACGATTCACCGAACCTGACGATGATGGAGATCCGGGCCAAGGCGCGCCGGCTGGCGCAGAAGACCGACCTGCGGCTGATCGTCATCGACTACCTGCAGCTCATGTCGTCGGGCAAGAAGGTCGAGTCGCGCCAGCAGGAAGTGTCCGAATTGTCGCGGCACATCAAGCTTCTCGCGAAGGAGCTGCACGTGCCGGTGGTCGCGATGAGCCAGCTGAACCGTGGTCCCGAGCAGCGCACCGACAAGAAGCCGATGCTGTCGGACCTGCGTGAGTCCGGCTCCATCGAGCAGGACGCGGACATGGTGATCCTGCTGAACCGCCCCGACGCGTTCGAGCGCGACGATCCCCGCGGTGGCGAGGCGGACCTGATCATCGCCAAACACCGCGCCGGACCGACGAAGACGATCACCGTGGCGCACCAGCTGCACCTGTCGCGGTTCACGAACATGGCGCACGGGGCGTAGGGGTGTGTGGCTTCCCGAGTTTAATGTCCAAATCCCAACTCAAATGTCCAGACGATGTCCAATTGGACATGAAAGTGGGATTTTTCGGGTGTCCCGGTTCGCTAGCGTGTACGCGCATGTAGTGCCGGGGTACGCGGATGACTTCTCCGGAACGACTAGACGGACACGTGTTCAAGTGTCTCCAACTACGGCTTGGCCAAGGAATCCGAAATAGACTGTGGGAAGCCAGATTCGCGATCTGAAAGCTGGGCGGAACGGGCCGGGCTTCAGATAAAGGTTCGTAGTTTCGACGATCGGCGAAGGGCGAGGGGCGGGCAGTTAGACGCGGGTGGGCGGTCACGGAGATCGCCCTACAAACCGGGACGATGAGGAGACCGCGGGTGGCCGAGAACCTGGAGGACGACAAAGACGCGTTCGGGTTCACGTCGGTAGAAGTTGAGACCGTGGCGCGTGCAATAGACAGCGCAGCCGAGCTCGGCATGCTGAGTAGCGGCGCAACAGTATCGCCCGCTAGCGTTCTCGCTGGTCTCGCAGCAGTTGTATCCGTCTACTTCAATCACGCGAGCTTCGGCGGCAACCGCCGAACTAAACTCATGAATCCTGACATTGGGCGAACGGTCGAAAAGAGCTGTCGCGTGCAGCTTTCGGACTGGTTGCGACGGCACCCAAACGAAACAGGCATAATCCTGCAGCACGTTATTCGATGAATGGAAAATCGTCTGAGGCGGCCACAATGCCAGTCGGCGCACGCCGCGTACTCGCGCACCGTTGGACTAAGCCCCTTAATGGGCTAAGTATGAGCGAATGCTGGCCCATCGCTCTCAGATCCGGTTACGCCTCGGTGGTGGGTGTGGGCTTCGGCGTGTGGGTGGTGACCCCTACTGCCGTAGGAGCGGGGTGACGAGGAGCCGCAAGCCGTCGTCGGCGCGATTGTGCGGGCGAGATCAGCCAACTACTTGTGCTGCGCGCACAGGGAGACAGGCTTTTCCCTACGAAAGTCGTTAGTGGGCGCTCGTTCGGGCGGCTGGTTGAACCCGCCTCGCCGAGGTTTGGCGCCGGGCAGCCTGCTTCCGCCATTGGACGCTCGGATCGCGCCGCGGTTGTCGGTCGCTGAGAATTTTCCTTATGGCTTTGGATGCTCCACTTAACGAACGCCAGGTTGAGGTCCTGCGCTGGATCAGCGATGGGTGCCCGGACGGTCGGTGGACGAACTCGTCGTACAAGACGACCACCGCAGCGCTCGAATGGCGTGGGCTCGTCACCGTATCCAAACGTGGCGGGACGTGGAGCGCGTCGGTCCTGCCTGCTGGTTCCGAGTATTTGGCGACCGGCAATTACCCAGCCGGCCACCGACTGCACCGGGTACGGGTTCCGCGACGGTTGCCGCCTTCCATCGCCAACCGCAAAGAGCCACCGACTCGGAAGGTTGCGGGACCCGTGCAGCTGAAGCCCACCCATCAGCTGGTCAAGGATATGGTTGACGCAGCTGGGCTCCTCGAACGTGACCTCACCGACGACGACCGTAGCTACACGCACCTGGTGTCGATCATCAACCGGCGCCAGATGGCGCCCGACGACAAGCAAGTCATCCTCAACGACTGGGTGAAGCCGGGCTACGTCGTCTTGCGATTCTCCGACGTCAAGCGTGATTGGCAGAGTGGACCGCTACCGGAACGATTAAGCAAGCTGCATCCGCTGGTGGCTGAGTTGCGAACGGACAGTCGGCTGGAACACCTCAGCGCAAGCCTACGTCCGCGAGCCTTCCGACTGCTGCATGCATTGGTCGGCGAAGCGGAGGCCCGCGGACACACAGTGCGGGTGTACAAGCGGCCGAATGGATACGTGTACGGCACACCGACCGGTGGCCTCGTTGGGTGCCTGCTCTTCGAGGTGGGCGGCATTAAGTGTGCGATCTCAATCTCTGAACCACAGGACCGCGTACCGCATGTGACAACCGAGCGTGAAATGGCAAAAGCCAAGCGAGAGAGCTGGTATCGCATCCCGACTCATGACTATGTGAAGTCTGGTCGACTGCATATGACCGTCGCGACTGACAGCGGCTACCAAACGAAAATGAGCTGGGGGGACCGTGCGAAGTTGGTCCTTGAATCGCGTCTTTGCGACGTACTGCCGCTATTCGAACGATGGGCGGCCGTCCATGCCGAACGGAAGGAAGCCGAGCGACTGCGGCAGATCGCCGATCAGGAGCGCCGAGGCCGCGAGGACGAACTCGCCCGTGACGCATACATGCAGCACGCGCTGGGGGAGCGTCTAGTTGCCGACCTGAGCGCATGGGAACTCGCCCGCCGGTTGCGTGACTACCTCGCGAAGCAACGCTGCCGTGTGGCAGAGATGCCGGTTGATGACGAACGTGCTGCCGCCGAGCAGTGGTTGGAATGGTGCGACCGCTACGTCGCGAAGCTTGACCCAGAAGTGCAGCCGATTCATCAGCCCAAGATCAAGCCCCCCGACTACAACGATCTTCGGGACTTCCGTCAGCGTCTCGGCTTCGGTCTGCGCTGGTAAATGACATCTGCTCTACCCGCTGGCTCCACTGCCGACGCTTCGCTGAGATCGGATGAACTGAGGACGGACACTATGACGGGAGATACGCCAGTCTCTCCGGGCCCGGCGTCGATGGCAGCTACGCGACTATCGACCAGCCCGAGAGTTGTACCCCCAGCTGCTCTGAAGGTACGGACTGGTCACGGGTTCTTACGTGGGACGGCAGTGACCATTCCAGTGAATGCAGTTAGCGATGGAAAATGGACTGGCTCAGCGAGTTGAAGTGCATCCGTCGCAAAACGCCCAACGGTCTGGAACCGTGCCGCGCCGCAGCGGGCAGCCTTAGGTTGTGCGGTATCCGTACGTGCTGCTGTCAGTACCAACTGCGCCCGAAGAGTTGTTGGGACTTTCGCTCCATGTACTCGTCCTTGCAGTAGTACTGCTCGATGGGCGTACGCCGCAGGCAGAAGGTGAGTGTCTCTAGATCCGACCAGAACATGTGCATCTCATCGCAACTGTCAGGAAACCCTATGCAGTCGTGTACGTGAACGCACTCGACCACAGCACCGTCCTGATGGCGCCGCAGGATGATATCGGTTTCGGCCTCGTCGGGGTCGGTCACGACGTGGACCACCCCCGCCCCCTCGACGGGAACCCGAGTGTGCCAGGCGGCCGGCGGCGTATACCCGGCGGGCAAGACAGTGCAGTCCTGCGGCAGATGCGGATCCCGTTGCACCGGTGTATTTTATCGCCCGCCTCTGACACCGGCTTTCTGTCCGCAGCCACTCGAGAGCGGCGGACAAGCGGCGTGGTCGTACGAATATGCCGGGTTTTCTCGCGATCGCGTTGCATCATCACTGAATGGCCGCCTCCGAAGATAGGATCGTCAAAGTCGCCGAGCACTTCCGGAAGCTGCTCGACAAGCGAGCCCACGCACCCGAGTCGCTGTCACAGGCACCTGATAGCCAGCTGCGGGTAATCCTCAAAAAGGCCGGCGCGGCGCGCCGCTCTCCCCGGGTGCTTGCCCAACTCCAGGAAGCTCTCGAACGCGCAGGGATCACGCCCTTCCCTCCGCTGACCGACCCCTTCCTCACACCCACTGACCGGATTCGCATGCTCGACGCCCAACATCCGATCGACATGCTGGCCTCCGAGCGCGAACTGCTGCCCACCGAGAAAGACCTGCAACAACACATCTTCGAGCGGCGTGAACAACTGGACGCGTTCAAGAAGCGCGGGCTGTCTGGCTTTGAGGAGCAGGCGATGCTCGACAGTGGCCGCCGCGTCGACATCCTCTGCAAGAGGGCATCACGCAACCAACTTGTGGCAATCGAACTCAAGGTGGCCCACCCCGACGACCGGACGGTCGGCCAGGCCCAGAAATACCTCGACGACCTGGCCCGCCACGCGAAGACCCACGGCTATGACTCCGCGCACTTGATTGTGATCTCGGGTCAACCCGACAAGTCGGTGCGCGAACGCGTCGAGCAGTACGCGACCAGTCGTGGTCTGACCGTCGAGTTCCTGCTCTACCGTGTGCAGACCAAACTGCTGGCACACCCCTGATCTTCAGGTGAGGCAGAACCACTGGCACACATTCCCGGACGGATGCTGTGGATGAGTGACGGAACTGGGGTGCTGGTGTAGCCGCCATTAGACCGATGGCGCGACTTGCAAATGCCAAAATCATCGCTGAGTAGACGACGCCCCTGGGTCACAGGGTGCCGGCGGTGATCTGGGCCTCATACGCTCACATTCCGTCCCCGTACTTCGTCTTAACAGTGCGGTGGCGTTCGCTGTAGCGCCGCTCGTAGCGGAAGGATCTGTGGATCGAGCGGTGCTTCGACAGCCTGGAGTCCCTGGAATGCACTGGACGAGGCCGTGTCGACGGTTGGTGGTTTCGCCACCTAGCCGACCGAGCTGGTCCTACATAGTTGTGAATGACAGTGCTGATGAAAGCTGTTGCTGCCGGTCGCTTTGCAGTCTTGAGCGGCCGTCGGGCAGGAACTCGAAATACCCCCATCATATGGAAGGTTACCGATGACGCAAAGCCCATCTCCGCTCGCACGGGGCGAGCACCGTGCCTCCCGAGGCTGGGGGGTTGCGACAGTGTTTGCACGTCTTGCGCTCGCCGTCGCGTTCCTCAGCGCGCTGGCGGACCGATTCGGCTGGTGGGGTGAGCCTGGAACGCGAAACGTCGCGTGGGGGACATTCGAGTCCTTCGTCGAATACACCCACGTGTTGGCTCCCTATTCGCCGCGGGCGTTCGTCGAACCTCTCGCATGGGGCGCAACGGCGCTCGAAGGAATCTTGGCTGTCGCGTTAATTCTGGGGGTGGCCTTGCGGCCGAGTTCCGTCATCAGCTTTGGGTTGTTGGTTGTTTTCGGAGCATCCATGGCTTTGTTCACGGGACCGCAAGCGCCGCTGAACGCGTCCGTGTTTGCTGCAGCCGCAGCGAGTCTCCTGCTCGCGCTCGCGCCTCCCGGGAGCTATGTCCTCAGCGCCGACCAGCGCCTCCATTCCCGATGACAGGGTGGGCCGTCGGCTCGGCAAAGACTCGCCCGAACGCATTGTGAAGGCCACCATTGGAGGCCGCGGAAAGCGAAGCCGCACGGGATCGGCGTGAATCGGTGAAGTCGCATGGCGGCTTGTTTGTCATGACTCGCGCGCCCGGCACAGGGCTCTCAAAATGAAGCCGCTCATCTAGCTGACGGCGCGGCACGTTGTGGCGAAAACTGAGTGGGGATGCTGCAGTGGCTCAAGATCCGGCGCGGTGGACACGGCTGATCCGTCCGCCCTGCCCACCGCTGCGTGCCGTGAGGTCGCTGGCCCGGCGCCTCAGCATCATCCCAGTCCGTTGTGTGGTGTCATGCGGTCTGACACCGGAAACGCTCGGAGCGCCTGCTTGCAGTGACTTGCCAACGCGACGTGGACGAAAGGTCAAAGCCAATTGCGCCCAATGCTTTCGGCATGGCGCGACGAGTGACTTCTACGGACCTACGACACGGAGGTGCGCACGCTCGGCGATTTCGTCTTGGGACAGCATGGTGATCATGGGGACGTCCGGGGCGCAGATGCACACCGCCAGAAAGCTGCTTGGTAGTGCACCACCTCACCGCCGGGTTCCCAGAAAGCTTGTCCGGCGTCAATCAAGTAGGGGGCTTCGCCCTCCAACTCGAAGAGGATTCTGCCCTCCAGCACATAGCCGAAGACTGGACCTGAGTGCCTGTGCGGTCCGACCCCAGCGTCTCCGGGCGGCAGATCGATGCGCTGCGTCATGGTGTGGGAACCCTCAGCGATGGCCGGTGGGGTGACGCTGGCGAGGTCGGTCACGGTCATTCCGCTGTTTCCGAAGGCGAGCATATGTTTCCTCTATGAGCCGGTGTGCGACGTGCTGTGCCGCAACTGTTTCGACGAGAGAGGCCTCGAATGTGTGAGCTTTCCCGGGAAAGCGGTCCCTAAGTCACTGAATCTGGTGTGCACAAGGGGAGTGAAGCGGCGAACGAGCCCGCCGCGCCGACGGTGATGAGAGTTGGCCCCATTAGTTGTTCATGGTTCGCAGGAGCGCGAGGGTGCGGGATCGCGTTTCGGAGTCGGCACTGAACGGGATCGCTGCCAGTTCGTCTACCCCGGCTTGGCGTAACTGATCGATACGAGCGACGACGACATCTTCAGGTCCGATCATCGCTGCGTCGGCGGGTTCTGCGTAGCCCTCTCGGTCGAGCATCGTGCGGTAGGAGGGCAGGGAGCCGTAGAGCGCGAACCGCTGGGCCGCCTCCGCGCGGGCGGAGTCAATGTGGTTGGTGACGGCGACGGGAAGCGCCGAGACGACGCGCACCGCGGTCGGGGGACGCCCGGCGGCTTCGGCGGCAGCGCGCAACGTGGGACCGGTGTGCTGGGCCAAGGTCTTCGGTCCGGTCATCCAGGTGAAGGTTCCCGCAGTGCGGCGTCCGGCGAGGGTGAGCATCCGCGGACCAAGCGCTGCGACGTACACCGGGGGTGGCGTCACGGCGGGAATGCGGAGTTCGACTACCGTTCTCAGGGTCTCGCCCAGTGCTTCCGCGGGCTCACCGTTGAGCAGGGGAAGCAGGCCGTCGAGATGCTCGTTGAGGCGTTGAACGTTGTTGCGGTAGGGCACACCCCACATATCTTCGGTGACTATCCGGTGGCTCACACCTAGACCGAGCAGCAGTCGGCCGCCCGAGATGATGTTGAGAGTCAGCGCTCGCTGTGCCATTAGTGTGGGGTGGGCAATTTGGATGGGTAGGACGCCGGTGCCTACCTCGATGTCCGGTACTTCGCGGAATGCGACAGCAAGAATCGTTACCAGGTCGGGGTCGAAGTGGAGCTGCGGTGTCCATACTCGGTCGAAGCCAGCGTCGCGCAAAGCGCGAAGTTCTTCAATGTAGGTGTCTACGGTGCGGACGCCGGCATCGGAGGTCAGTTGAAGAAAGCAAGTGATCCGCACAAGGTGGCCTTTCATCGAGCCGTAGTGTTCCGAGGTCCGTTCGGTCTCGAAACAACTGGTGAAGGATCGGGCGGTGTGGGCCCGGGTCAGTGTCTGCCCGCAACCCCTACCGTGGCGGTTAGAGCGGGGGACATTGGCGCAGTTCGATGCAGTTGGGGGCATCTTGCTTCAGGGAATTGTGCGTATGTCATTGCGCAGCAACGGACGTCGAGCGGCGCGACACCGAGAGGTGGGTGTCTCGCCTATGACGTCACTGGCCGCTGAACGTAGCGGTCGGCGACCGATTGTGTGGTGGGCTACGCAGCGCGACAACAGGTACGGCTCTGGGCGCGCTGCTTAGCCTGCAGGCGTGTGGAAGGACGTCCGCCTGTCTGGGTGGGTGCTAGTGCTGGGTGCTCAGCACCGGCGCTGAGGCGAGTTCGAACCCGCGATAGCCGTTGCTGACTACTTCCGCGCAGATCTCCCGGTATGCGGGGGCTCCGCCGGTGTAGAACATCAGACCGCGTGGTTTACCGGGGATATTGGCGCCCATGTACCACGAGTCGGTCTTGGTGAGCACGGTCTGCTCCGCCATCTCGTGGACGAGTTGCACCCAGTCCTGCTCCGCTTTCGCGGTGGGCTCGATGGTGTCGAACTGTCGGGCGAGGACATATTCGATGGCGTCAGAGGCCAGTTCGACGTGATCTTCGATCGCGAGGGGGTTGTTGTACAACGCAACGGCGCTCTGCGGACCGGTGATCATGAACAGATTGGGAAAGCCGTGGGAAGCGATGCCAAGGTAGGTGCTCGGGCCTTCGCTCCACTTCTGGTTGAGGGTCAGCCCATTGCGGCCCGTGATACCCATTGCCAGAAGTGCACCTGTGAAGGCGTCGAACCCCATGGCCAGCACCAGGACATCAACCTCGTACTCAGTGCCGCCGGAAAGTACCCCACAGCTGGTGATCTCCTGGATGGGGTTGGATTTGACGTCGACCAGATTGACATTGCTGCGGTTGAAGACTTCGTAGTAGTTGGTCTCCATTGGTGGCCGGCGCGCGCTGTAGGGGTAGTCGGTGGGAGTGAGCAACTTGGCGACCTGAGGGTCGTCGACGCGTTCAGCGATGCGTTCGCGAATGTATTCGCAGAGCAGTTCGTTGGATTCATGGTCGTGAAGCATGTCCGCGTAGCCGGACATCAACAGGTGGAAGCCGCCTTTATCCCAATAGCGGTCGAAGCGTTCGCGGCGTTCCGCAGCGGTGGCCAGCTTGGCGGACGGCAGTGGATCGTCAGCGATGATGCCCTGAAAGTTCTGTCGCGCGGCTATGCGGATGTCGCGGTAGTTGGCCAGGACTTCGCGCTGCTCGTCGGGGTCGGTGGGCCGATTGCGCAGCGGGACTGCGTAGTTGGGTGTGCGTTGAAAGACGGTGAGGTGTTTGACCTCTTCGGCGACCTCGGCGATGAACTGGATGCCGGATGCGCCGGTGCCGATGATTCCGACGCGTTTACCTTTCAGGTCTACGCCGGCGTGCGGCCAGCGGTGCGTGGCGTACACCTCGCCGGAGAAGCGTTCCAGGCCGGGGAATTCAGGCTTTTTGGGAATCGATACTGTGCCGGCGCCCGAGACGACGAACTTGGCGGTGCGTACCGTGCCGTCGTCGGTAGTGACATGCCAGACCGAGGACTCGTCGTCCCAGGTCATCGCGGTGACGCGGTGGCCGAAGTGGAAGCTGGGTCGCAGGTCGAACCGGTCGGCGACGTGGTTAAGGTAGGCCAGGATCTCCGGTTGTGCGGCGTAGCGTTCGCTCCACTTCCATTCTTGCTGCAGAGGCTCAGAGAACGAGTAGGAGTAGTGGATACTTTCGATGTCGCAGCGGGCGCCGGGATACCGATTCCAATACCAGGTGCCGCCAACATCGGGTGCGGAGTCAATGCCGCACACGCGTAACCCTTTTTGGTCGCGGAGTCGATGTACTGCGTACAAGCCGACAAAACCTGCGCCGATTACGATCGCGTCGAAGTCGGTGCTGTGCTGTGACATGGGGTGGTCCTAACTGCCCTGCGTGATGCTCGCCACCTTTTGGCCGAGCTCAGGTCAGTGTGGATCGCTGGGCGCCGAGTCGGGTAATACCGACTAGTTATCACCCTGACGTACAGCGAGTTTCCCTTCGGGGATCACCGATACACAACCGGAGACCACCGTTCGGGCCGTCTGAATGAAGGAAGCCACCTCGGCGCGGTGATCATCCCTGCGGTACCCGACACCGGCGACACTATAGGGCCCGTCGACCAACCGGACTGCCCGCAGCGCTGAATCTCCCAATCCCCCCAGGCGCCAACCGCTTTGCGCCATCGGACTGATGGCACAGTTACGCAGAATGTCGAGGGTGATATCGAGCAACCCCAGTGCTGGTGAGGGAATGGAACGCGCGCTGTGGCGCAGATCGGCGAAGTTCCAAAACTTCCGCCAAGGTTGAGGTGTTCGCGTCACCTCCAGCATGGGTTCATCCAGCACTGAATCGACGGTCAGTTCTGGTAGGTCGGCGAGTCGGTGGCCTGGGCTGGCAATGAGCAACGTTGGTTCATCGAACAGCGGCGCCATCGCCAGCTTCGAGTGTTCGTAGGGAGAGCGAACAATGGCGACCTCGACACTCCCGTCGAGGACACAGTTGAACTGTTCGAGGAAGTTGAGCTGCCGCACCGATACCCGTAGGTGCGGATTTGCGTGCTGGAAGCCGGCCAGAATGGGGCCGGTTAGCTCACCAGCAGCAACGCGTCCCTCCACGAGGCCTACCGTGAAAACAGGGGCTGTGCCTGCGCTGGGCGTCGCCAGAGACGCCACATTCTTCGCAGTTTCTATGCTGTCGAGAATCTGACGGGCCCGCGGCAGGAGCGCCACGCCGGCCTCGGTCAGGGTTACCCCCTTATGGGAACGTTCGAGCAGGGCGGCGCCAACCTCTCGTTCCAGCTTCTTCAAGGCCACCGAGAGTGCTGGCTGCGCCACCATCGCTCGACGTGCGCCAGCGTGCACGCTGCCCTCTTCTGCGACGAGAACGAAGTATCGAAGCGCGCGGGGGTCCATGTTCTTCCTGACGATCACCAAGTCAGACGTTGTTCGACTTCTGCAACTACTGCCGCGTCACACCGCGTGTGAACCAGACAGTTCACTGTCGGGTACCCAGCACGGCGACTCCGGGGCACTGGCTGAGGTTCTACCACCTTCAGGTCGTCTCCATACGTCGATCCGGTGATCCGGGTGAGCAGTCAGCGATAACAGATCGGTATTACCGCGGTGTGACCGACGCCGTTGATACTGGGCACTGCCCGCTCGCGCGTTGTGATCAGCGCCTCACGGATGTGCGAGATTCTGCTGGGCCACACGGGCGCGAGAGGTTGGAGCTTCTGACCCCCGTGCTCGCGATGCCGAACCAGCCATCACACACAGGTTAGGTGATTATGCCCCTCTCAGAGCCGGATGTAGTTGTCGCGCAATATACTTCGATAGCCCGGCGTATGGCAGCAGAGCCGACGATGGAACTCAGCGGCGTCCGAGCGATGTTCGAGGAACTGGGGGAATTGGCCACAGAACCGTCCGGAGTGGCGTTCTGTGAAGCAGTGGACGCCGGGGTACCGGCGTTGTGGTGCATTCCCGCAGGTGCAGATCCCCAACGTGTGATCCTGTACCTCCATGGTGGGGGCTTCGCTGCCTGCAGCCCCGCCACCCACCGAAAACTCGCAGGTCACCTCGCGCAAGCTGCAGGTGTCACCGCGCTGGTCATCGACTACCGCTTAACCCCGGAGCATCCGTTCCCCGCCCAACGCGACGATGCCATCACCGCATATCAGTGGTTGACGGGCCCCAGCGCCTCGGAACGGAACGTCTCACTGGCCGGGGACTCGGCAGGCGGCAACCTTGTGGTAGCAACTGCGCTGAGAATCCGTGATCTGGGACTGAAGCCGCCAGCCGCGCTGGTGTTGTACTCACCCTGGCTGGACCTGGAGAACACTGCTTCGACGTTGGAAACCAACGCCGGCGAAGATCTGCTGATCAGCCGTGCCCTTGTTGACGGCATGGCCCTGATGTATCTCGGCGAGAAAGGGTCAGCCACAGATCCGGGCACAAACCCGATGCGCTCTGACCCTGCTGGGTTGCCTCCGATCTACATCTCGGTCAGCGACACCGAGACGCTCCTGGACGACAGCCTCAGGTTCACGCAGAAGGCACGAGCCGCCGGCGTCGATGTCGAGCTGGAAATCTCTTCTGGTCAGCAGCATGCATATCCGCTGGCGGCAGGTCGCTCTGCCGCAGCTTCCACGACGGTCACTGCCTCGGGGCAATGGCTCAAAACCAAACACGACCGGGCCGCTCAACGAGCCTGACGGCCATCGCAGAGCGTGCCCCGACTCCGAGAAGACCGAGACGAAATGAGGACCACCGACGTGAACGAGACGTCGAACGCGCCGACGCAGGCCGGCCATGCGCGTCGGCTGCGCGGCAAGAACAGCGCACTCGCATCATCAAGCGGTGGCCGGCGATGAAGGCCTACGACCGCGGACCCACGGACGCCGCCGTCCTCGAGTTGACGATTGGCCAATGCTTCGACCAGACCAGCGCAGCGCATCCGGATGTTGACGCCCTGGTCGAGGTATCCACCGGTCGCCGTTGGACCTATCGCGAACTCGACTGTGAGATCACCACGGTCGCGCGCGCAATGTTGGCCCGCGGCATTGATCGCGGTGACCGCATCGGGATCTGGGCTCCAAACTGTGCCGAGTGGGTGATCGTGCAGCTTGCCTCCGCCAAAATCGGGGCCGTACTCGTCACCATCAATCCGGCCTACCGCACGCATGAGCTCGCCTACGTCCTCAACCACGCCGGCGTGCGTACCTTGATCTCAGCCACCCACTTCAAGACCTCGAACTACGTTGCCATGGTGGCCGAGGTTCGCCGTGAGGTTCCCGCTTTGAAGGACGTGGTGTTTCTCGGAACAGCCGACTGGGATCGTCTGTGTGAGCAAGCTGACGAGATCGGAGATCCCGAACTGTTGGAGCAATCGGCCACCTTGCATAACAGCGACCCCGTCAACATCCAATACACCTCTGGAACAACGGGATTCCCCAAAGGCGCGACACTCTCGCACCGCAACATCCTCAACAACGGATACTTCGTCACGGAGCTGATCAAACTCCGCGCCGCGGACCGGCTGTGCTTACCGGTCCCGTTCTACCATTGCTTCGGCATGGTGATGGGCAACTTGGGCTGCATCACCCACGCCGCCACAATGGTGATTCCGGCGCCGGGATTCGACGCCGAGGCCACCCTTGCGGCCATCGAGGCTGAGCGCTGCACCGCCGTGTACGGCGTGCCCACGATGTTCATCTCGATGCTGAACCAACCGCGGTTCCCCGACTTCGACCTGTCCACGCTGCGAACAGGCATCATGGCCGGCGCCGTCTGTCCCGTCGAGGTCATGAAGCGCTGCGTAGACGACATGCACATGGCTGAAGTGGCCATCGCCTACGGAATGACCGAAACATCCCCAGTGTCATGCCAAACCCTCCTGGATGACGACCTCGAACGGCGGACCTCCTCCATTGGACGCGCCCACCCGCACGTCGAAATCAAGATCATTGACCGCGAGACCGGCCACGTAGTCGAGCGCGGACAACCTGGGGAGCTCTGCACCAGGGGCTACTCCGTCATGCTCGGCTACTGGGACGACGAGGACAGAACCAACGAAGCCATTGATTCCGAGGGCTGGATGCACACCGGCGACCTCGCGGTCATGCGCAAAGATGGTTACTGCAACATTGTGGGCCGCATCAAAGACATGGTGATCCGCGGCGGCGAAAACATCTACCCCCGCGAGATCGAGGAATTCCTCTACTCCCATCCCGACATCGAAGATGCGCAGGTTATCGGCGTGCCAGACGAGAAGTACGGTGAGGAGATCTGCGTCTGGATCCGGATGAAGACCGGACGAACGCCGCTGGATGTCGATGCAATCCGCGCCTTCGCCGCCGGACGACTCGCGCACTACAAAGTCCCGCGATACGTCCACGTCGTAGACGACTTCCCCATGACCGTGACAGGCAAAGTGCGCAAGGTAGAGATGCGCCAAACCAGCACCCAGATCCTCGGTCTATAGGCGAAAAAGCTGTCTCCGAAAAACAGTCGGCCCCATCTAAGCCAAGCCCATCCCAACTCCACATCAATCCAGCCACTATCGCGCCATCGTCGGCGCCGCTGGCTGACGAACCCGTCCTCGGCGCCGACTGCCGGACGTGCACACCCGGCCGTGGCCTCCACCCTGACTTCACGAGAGGGCTAGACAACATGACAGAATTTGATAGTGACGTCGTCATTGTTGGCGGCGGACCGGTGGGCACACTGCTGGCGGTGTTGCTAGGCAGGCAGGGCCACAGCGTCCTTGTTGTCGACAAGTGGGCTGAACCTTACGCAGCTCCACGGGCGGTAACCTTCGACCACGAGATCGCGCGAATCCTCGCCATCCTAGGTATTGACTCCGACCACGACGACGCTATCGAACACCACGATGAGCTGTACTACTGGCGAAACGCTCACGGCGAAACGCTGCTTGAGGTTGATTGGAGATCCGTCGCAGCATCAGGCTGGCGCACAAGATACTGGTTTTCCCAACCCGAGTTGGAGCAGCGGTTACGTGACGTCGCCGCCACCCTGCCCACCGTGACGATGCGACGTGGTTGGCGGGCCACCCACCTTGATCAGGACAGCGAGGGCGTGGTCGTCACGGGCGTGGTGAGCAACCTCGGCGGAGAAGAAGCTACTGAGCGGATCCAGGCCAAATTCGCGGTGGGCGCAGACGGCGCCAACAGCTTCGTCCGTTCGGCTCTCGGGCTCGGATTCGCCGACCACGGATATTTCTTCGACTGGCTGATCCTCGACATGATTCCACGCGCTGAACTCAACTTCGGACCCACACACTGGCAGCTGTGCGACCCCGCACGTCCGACCACCATCGTGCCCGGAGGTCCTGGACGGCGCCGCTGGGAGTTTATGGTGCTACCAGGAGAATCTCGCGAACACCTCGACACGGCGGAAGCAGCGTGGGGCCTACTCGAACCATGGGGCGTCACCCCGGCCAACGCAGAACTGGAGCGGTCGGCGGTCTATCGATTCCAAGCGTGCTGGGCAGAAACCTGGCGTCGTGGCCGCGGACTTATCGCCGGTGACGCCGCCCACCTGATGCCGCCCTTCGCGGGTGAGGGGATGTGCGCGGGCATGCGAGATGCGGTGGCATTGGCGTGGCGCCTCGACCTCATCTTGACCGGGGTCGCCAACGACTCCCTCCTGGACTCCTACAGCGACGAGCGCAAAGGGCATGTCCAGCACTACATCGACTTCTCCATGCACCTCGGCAAGATCATCTGCCTCATCGACCCAGCCGAGGCGCAGGAGCGAGACCGACGCATGCTGGCCGAACTGCGCAGCTCCGAGGGCACGCCCGTCGACACCGACATCGCAGTCCTGGGTCGGGGACTCTGGTGCGAAGGCAGCGCGCACGCCGGCGAACTCTCAGTTCAAGGCGTCGTGGAGGCCAGCGGCGAGCGCGGCCGCTTCGATGACGTGGTGGGCCGCGGCTGGCTGTTGCTGGGCCGTGATTATGACCCGGCTGCGGCACTGACCGCTGAACATCAGCGACTTTGGGATCGCCTCGGCGGCCGCCTTGTTCAGATCGGCGACAGTGGTGCCGACGGGAACGTGCACGACGTCGCTGGGACCTATACCGAGTGGCTGGACACCATGGGTGCCAACTTCGTGGTACTGCGACCCGATTTTTACGTAGCAGCCACGGCTGCTGACCCAAGTGCTCTGGCAGCGTGTCTGGACACGATCTTCGACAGACTCTGCTTGACCGCGGACAACCGCGTCCCGACCACGATCAGTTGAGGTCCACCCAATGAGCTTGGTATTCGACCATACTGTCCTACCCCAAAGGGTACTTTTCGGGTCCGGGCGTGCCGCAGATTTTCTTGAGGCAGAGGTTGACCGGCTCAACGCCCACCGGGTGATGATCATCGCGTCAGAACGCGAAAATGTTTCGGCGCAACACCTTTCTACCAACATCGACGTGGCCGTGCGCCATCATGACCGTGCGCCGCACGTACCGGTCGAGAACGCAAAACGCGCCCGCGCCGTCGCTGCTGACAACGACGCCGACCTGCTTGTCAGTATCGGAGGCGGCTCAACTACAGGCCTTGCCAAAGCGGTTGCGTTAACCACCGGCATACCCATCATCGCAATCCCGACAACCTATGCCGGATCTGAGGCCACCAACGTTTGGGGAATCACTGAGGCACACCTTAAAACAACCGGCGTCGACAACAAGGTGTTGCCGGTATCGATCATCTACGATGCCGAATTGACCCTGACACTACCCCCCGGTCTGGCCATCGCGTCAGGCCTCAATGCGATGGCGCACTGCATCGACTCACTGTGGGCCCCACGTGCCGACCCGATCAACCAGGCCCTGGCTGTGGAGGGAACACGCATACTGGCCGAAGCGCTCACTGCTGTTGCCGCTGATCCGAACGCGCTGTCTGCGCACGAACAAATGCTCTACGGCGCTTACCTCTCTGCTACGGCATTTTCATCGGCAGGCTCCGGACTGCACCACAAGATCTGCCATGTTCTCGGCGGCGCCTACAACCTGCCCCACGCGCACACTCACTCAGCCGTGCTCCGACATGTGGTGGCGTTCAACGCTCCCGCTGCGCCAGCTGCAGAGACGCGGCTTGCCGCTGCCCTCGCATCTGGCTCGGCGACGGCTGGACTGGACTCATTGCTCGACCGAGTGAACGCCCCCCACAGGCTTGCAGACTACGGATTTCGCGAAGAGGACATTTCCGCGGCCGCTGGGCTGATCCTGCCCGTGGTCCCAGTCTCAAATCCACGTCGTGTACGCCATGACGACTTGATAACTCTGCTTAGCGCCGCTTACAGCGGCGAAACGACCCCGCTCGAAAGGAACAGCGCATGACGCGTACGCACCCCGATCCCACGACAGCCGACACCCAGGCTGCAATTGAGCAGGAGCTCATCGATGCCGTCGTAGCGTCGTTCGACAACGCCGAGAACCCGCGTGCACGGCAAGTGATGCAGTCCCTGGTCCGCCACCTGCACGAGTTCATTCGCGAGGTCCGCCTGACCGAAGCCGAATGGGACACGGCTATCGGGTTTCTCACCGACGTCGGCCACATTACTGATGACAAACGCCAAGAGTTCATCCTATTGTCCGACGCGCTCGGGCTCTCGATGCAGACCATCGCAGTGAACAACACTGTTCATCGAAATGCCACCGAAGCCACCGTTTTTGGGCCGTTTTTTCTCGAAGGCGCTCCGGAGGTCCCCCTCGGCGGCGATATCTCGGGCGGAGCCGTCGGTCAGCCCTGCTGGGTGGAAGGAACGGTCAGCGACTGTGACGGGAATCCGGTACCCGGAGCCCGCATCGAAGTGTGGGAATGCGACGACGACGGATTCTACGACGTCCAGTACAACGACGGAAGAATGGTGGCCCGCGCCCACCTATATACCAACCAGGAGGGCAAGTACCACTTCTGGGCACTCACCCCAGTGCCCTACCCGATACCGCACGACGGACCCGTCGGCAAGATGCTTGCCAGCGTCGGCCGATCCCCGGTGCGGGCGGCGCACCTGCACTTCATGGTCACTGCCGCCCAGTTGCGCACACTCGTGACCCACATCTTCGTCCGGGGCGACCCGCAATTAGCCGTCGGTGACAGCGTTTTCGGCGTCAAAGAGTCCTTAATCAAGGACTTCAAGCAGCAGGCCACGGGTACGCCGACCCCAGACGGCCGCGACCTAGGTGGCGCCACGTGGTCGAGAGTTCACTTCGATATCGTGCTTGCCCCCAACGACGCGTCCTGATGGCTCCCGGGACCTTCGCCAGGTAGATCGCCACGGGGTGACTTTCTGAGGTGACTCTGTTTCAAGGCAAGAGCGGCGCACTGGCCGAGCCGGACACGCTAGTGCGGCCGCCGCGCGACAGCGAATCTATCCAGTTCAGCTGCGACAGTCATGCTTCGCGTCGAAGTAGCGGAGGTACCGCACGGTGGACACGACGATCAGCAGCAGCGATCAGCCCTAGGTGATCTTGATGTACTCCAGGAACCGGCCCGTCGTCCGCCGGTGCCACATCAGGAACCGGTCCATGGTGAAGAAGCCGTAGATCGCCAACCACGCCCGGCCAGTTGCAGGTCACCAAGTTCTGCAGCATCACCGTCATCACAAACGGGAACAGCATCATTGAGTAGTAGCCCTGGCCCAGTGACAGCACCAGGTGGGACGCGGTGAGCAGCACACCCGGAGATGTCAGCAGCCAGAACAGCGGGTGCCGCGTGCGGTAGTAGCGTACAGCAACACCAGGACGCGGATGGTCAACAGCGCGAACAGGATTCATAGCGCCAGGGTCAGCCACATCGGCAGCCGTAGTAGACGCCGCTGCCGAGGATGGAGGAGTTGAAGTAGGCGCGCGGGCTCAGGGAGTAGGGCGCCGGCTCAACGTTGTCTCGGGTGTGCGGTCGCGGTGTTCCTCGATGAGTGGGCGTGCTGCTGTCGTCGTCGGCGCTTGGTCACTGCCAGCAGGAGATCTACTGCAAGGAAGATCGCCAAGCTGAGCCCGAAGAGGGGAAGGAACCAGCCGATCGTCAGAGTGAAAAGTCCCAAACCAATGACCCCAGCGGGCTTTAGGCGTCTGATCGCGCCGCGATCAGGAGCTCGACTCAGGGCCCACCGTGTTCCCCGTGTCGGTCTGCGTTGCCACCACATGACATATCCACGTGCGACCATCGAGATGATTCCCACTGCCGTCAGCGCAAGCGCTACTTGATTAACGACGCCGAAGAGCACCCCCATGTGCGCGTCGATAGCCCAGTTGGTCAACTTGGCTAGAGCAGGCCAGTCGGCGAAATTAACCCGGTCTGTCACGCGCGCTGTTTCGGGGTCGACGGCGATGGCGTCGTAGCGGGTCGGCCAATCGCGTTTCTTTTCGGCAACCCGCCATCCTTGGTTGTGCGCGACCGGCGGGTACATCCACAGTGGCCCAGATAAGGCAGCCGAGGCCGTGGCTGCCAGTACGGTATCTGCCTGTGCAGCCACTTGCGTAGTATCTGAGGTTGGAAAGCCTGGGTCCGGACTGTGATGATGGTCCGCAGAATTCGGCTGGCTCGGCCGCGCCAGAGCGGTATCGACATCGGGTGCTGAGGTGCGTAGCGCGGATTGCAGCAGGTTCACCGACTCTCCGCCATAGCGTGACCAGGTGATTCCTGTCGCCGAAAGTCCGAACAGAGCTACTGCGATCCACACTCCAACTGCGCCGTGCCACGACAGGGTGCGCCGGCGGCCTCGCAGGTGTCTGTCGGGTGTTGCGATCCGGTGAAGCGTGTTGGTTTTGTGGCGGTGTGAGAACCACAACATCAGTCCGGCAACGGAAATGACCCACAACCAGCTCGCCGCCAGCTCGCTGTAATGACGCCCGACTTCGCCGAGATGCAGGTTGCGGTGAAGTTCGTCGAACCACGCGCGCAGCGGCATCCATTGGCCGAAGGTGGTCAACGAACCGCGAACCTCCCCCGTGTAGGGATCGACGAACACGGTCTCGGAATACCCTTGACGTGCGTCAGGAACGTCAAACTGCACTTGGGTGGTCTCCACCGGGCGTGCAGGTGGTCGGATGCTGGTCACCGATCCGTCGGTGGCGGTTGCCGCAGCGTTGATCTGGTCGGACAGCGGCAGCCGTTCTGCGCCAACGCGTTCGACGGTGAGGTAGTCCCGGTACACGTAGTTGTCGAGTTGTGGGATCAGACTGTAGAGCAGCCCGGTGGCCGCCGCGACCAAGATGAAGGGGCCGACGAACAGGCCGGCGTAGAAATGGACTCGTATCAGGATGGCACGTACGGCTGTGGGCCCGGGCTCAGATCTATATGCCGATGCGCTCTCATTGGGTCGGTTGGGTGTGTCGGCGGTGGTGGTCATTGCTTTCGGCGTCCTCGGCGGTTGGGTTGGTCACGGTGTGCTGCAGCTCGGATGCGAGCGCAGTAGATCCGCGGCGCAAGGTTGCGCCGCTGATGACGTGTTTGAGAGATCGGCGTTTTGATGCAGGCCTGCCCAGATTGCGGACGCTGGTACGCGGGCTGCTCTGCGCGGCCCTCGGCGATTCCGCTGGTGTACACACCTGTACGACGAACGGCACGTTCGAACTGTGAGATCGCGTGCGCCCGGCAGCCGTTTTCGCCGCCGGACACCTCGTACCGTTCTTCGCCGACGGAATGAGACCCTCCCGGACCGACCTGGTAGATCGACATGTGGTCTACATCACAACGGTGGCAGCGGGCTGCATGTCACATTCTCGGCACGGGTGGTGTCTCAGAGGGGTCGACATCACTTGCGTTGTCGATGCCGGCCGTTGCGCATCATGTGAAGCGGTCGGGTACCGGACACAAAGGGCGAACGTGTGGCCGTGGTGCAGACATATGACAAGGCACAGCAGACATGGCCAGGCGCCGATGTCGAGCGAGATGTACTACTACGCGCGGCCTACCGATCCTTGGGGTCCTGGACCGATGCCGAGGACGTCGTTCAAGAGTGCTCGGTGCGTTGGTACCGCCAAAGCGTGCAACAGCGCAGCGTGGTCGAATCGCCGGCGGCCTGGCACGTCGCGGTCACCCGACGAATCAGCGTCGACGCGCACAGGGTTGCCCGGCGCCGCAACGAGGTGCCACTCGACGACGATGCGTGTCCCGTCGTGGCGGGCGATCTCGCCGATGCGATGGCGATTGACGAGTTGGTCACTGTCGCATTGGTGGGCGTGCTGAGGGCTCTCACGCGGGCCGAGTCATCCTGCTTCATCCTCCACGATCTGTGTGCAGTGTCGTTTGCGGATATCAGCCAACTCGTGGATCGGTCGGTGGGTGCGTGTCGTCAGCTCGCCAGCATCGGACGGCGCAAACTCCGGCCCCCGCCCAGCCGCGGCTCGGTTGGCCGCGCCGAATGGCGCAACGCCCAAGCACTGCGGCTCGCGCTCAGCGAAGGGGACTCTGCGGCGATCCTCGCTGCTGTTAACGCGGCGACGCCGACCGCGATCCCCGCGCTCCGTCCGGTTCCGGACAGGAAAGTCAGCCCACGGGCACCCCGCGACAGTCCTGTGCTGCTGGTGACGGCCAGCATGCGGACAGTCACCGCAGATGGTGGGACAGGAACGTAAAGCGGTCGTGATAGGACAGTGATTTCAACCACATTCGATTCCTCTGCATCACAAACAGGGCCCGTGCGGCGTCGAAGGAATGACTCGTGTGAACGTTGTGCGCGGGCAATGCTGTGGGCTGCAGGGGTATTTCAATGCGGGTGCGCCGCACCGGCGGTGAGCCAGGCAGTGTGATTGTCACAGCTGTTGGCCCACGCAAGGACTCTAGACAAGGTGAGGAAACGATCATCAGTACAGCGGCCGACGCAGAAAATTCCTCTCCGGGGTCGCATTCCCCGTCATCGCGTCGGCGGACGCTGTACCGGGGGGACCCGGGAATGTGGGCGTGGGTTCTCCACCGGATCACCGGCGCCACAATCTTTTTCTATCTTTTTGTTCACGTCTTGGACACCGCGTTGGTGAGGGTAAGCCCGCAGGCCTATAACGATGTCCTTGCGACCTACAAAGTCCCCATCGTCGGCGTGATGGAGTTCGGCCTCGTCATCGCGGTGCTTTTTCACGCCCTCAACGGTGCACGAGTGATGTTGATCGACTTCTGGCAGCAGGGCCCCAGATACCACCGCCAGATGTTGTGGACTGTCCTTGGTATCTGGATCACCGCGGTCATTGTCGCCGGAGTGGTCATTGGCATGCACATGGTCGAGCGGTTCCTGTGATGCAGCCGGAAAACGATTCCCCAAGCCGGATATTCAGCAAAGCTGTGTCAAGACCGGCTCCCGTTCTTCAGCGCAGCTACGATCGGCCGGCGAGCCTGGGCGCCCCGCGTTCGGCGCGGAGCCCGGGCCTTTCGAACGTTGAGAAGAACGCGTGGATCTTCATGCGATTATCCGGTGTCGCGCTCGTCTTTCTGGCTCTGGGGCACATCTTCATCATGTTGGTGTGGGATCGAGGCGTCTACCGGATTGACTTCGACTTCATCGCTCAGCGGTGGGCCTCGCCGTTCTGGCAAACCTGGGACCTGCTGCTGCTGTGGCTCGCTCAGCTTCACGGCGGTAATGGAATGCGAACAATCATCGCCGATTACACCCGGACGGACTCGATGCGATTCTGGTTGAACACCCTTCTCGCTCTGTCTGTGCTGTTCACTCTTACGTTGGGCACCTATGTGCTCCTGACCTTTGATCCCACGGTGTCCTGAGTTCCGGTCGCGCAGGAGCGTCAGCTTGCTCAAGCATCAAGTCAGACTGCCCAGGCTCGGCAGTGCACGCGGGACCGGTTGCCGGGCGACACGGCACTCGCGCAGTACGCGGCGACTGCACACCTGAGGCGCTCAACAGAACGCCGGTCCTCGCGCGCAGCAGAACCGTACTGGTGCCCGAAATGGTGTTACGGCTTCTGGATCGGCACCGAGATATGTCGATCGTGTGCTACGTCGCCGTGACGCAGAGGGAGCACGTGCTCTCGGACCCGTGGGTCGCTACAAACGGTTGCGCGCTCGCACGATCCGCCGACGCCGCCGGGTTCAGACAGGCGCCCGGGTCGTGGTCGGTCTCAGCCCACAGCAGGGAACGCGCGGTGACACAACATGTAAGAAACGCTGATGGAGCGCGGCGTTCACCGTTGGTGAGGCGGTGGCACAGGTCCAGATGGGTACGGCATCAGAACCTGCGCCACCGGGGAAGTCCCCGATTACTCGGAGCTGTGGTCGGCGCTGGCGAGCCACTGGTCGAAACTGATTCGCCCACGCGAAGCCCGACCGTCACCCCGGAGCCGTCCCGATGCTGATCCGCGCCAATACTTTCCGGGCAAAGTAAGTTCGACAGCACGCCGATTGATTCCGTCGAATGCGTACATCCGACGGATCAGCTCCACGAGTCGCTCATCATTGGGTCCAGTGAGGTCGGTGCTCCGTCCGACCGCCGCGTTCTCGGCAATGTCGACGAGCCGTTGCCCGACTTCGCGGGCGGCCACGGGGCGCATCAGTATTTTAGGTACCGCGACGAACGGACCCATTGAACCCCGACGGGCGATCTGCTCGGCAAATTCGTGAAATTGGGTCGCCCGCAGAATCGACCACGGAACCGGCCCGTCGCTGACCGTGCGTTCGTGGGCAAGTTTGCCGGCGTAGTAGCCGGCGTCGAAGGTGTCGATCCCGACGATCGACAGCGCGACATGGTGGGCAACGTCGGCCTCGAGTTCTGCGCGATGCAGGTTGGCGGTCACCGTGGTGAAGAACGTGGTGGCTTTGGCAGCGCTGGTGGTCACGACGCTGGTGACATCGACCACCGCGTCCGCGCCCGCCATGGCCTGGGCCAATCCGTCGCCGTGGATGATGTCGTGACCTGAGGACCGTGATAATGCCACGACCTGGTGGCCTCGCGTTGTGGCCGCGGCGACGACGTGGCGACCCACAGTTCCAGTCGCGCCGGCAATAACTAGCCGCATGCTGATCTCCTGACAATGATTGGGCCGCGACTGTGCGCGGCGTGGGAAACTGGCCTCATCCGTGCTCGCCGCGGGCCGTGAGCGTCTCGCCCCCGCTCATCGGCCGCTGCCCGCGCGTGCCGAGCAGCCAGGACGTGCCGGGTGTGATGGACGGGCGACTGCCGAGCTAGGGGGCGCGCCGAAAGCGGCTCAGCGGGCGAGAAGGCTCGGCGCTGCCGCGCAACAAGGTAGCGCCGAGCGAGCGACCACCGAGGTCGCGGCGACTTCTACTTGCTGACGCTGGTCAGCGTCGACGTCCGGGTGGCGGTGTGGGCTCCGCGGCGCGCTGGGCGCAGCAGCAGTGCCGAGACCAACAGGATGGCGGTCAAGAACACCGCATTGAGGATCTGATCTCGGGGCTCGTACATGTGCAGCATCCGCATGTGAAAAACCCAATGCAGCAGATTGAACACCGTCCACGCGGCGCCGGCTACTCGCACCAACGTGGTGTTGGTGATCCAAATCAGCGCCGCGATCGACACGCTGCCCAGCGCCAGGAACATGGCGCCTGTATCGGTAGCGAAGTGCTCGTTGTACGGGCCCAGTTGCGGTAGCCAACTGAGTCCCATGCCCGGGAAACTGTCATACCAGCTGCGGGGAAAGAAGTACGCCCAGATCCCGGTGACGAGGCCGGTCATCGACAGGGCAGCCAAGAGAACGCGTTGCGAAGTGGGTTTCATACCCCTATGACGGCACGCCCCTACCAAACGTGAGGTCGCCACAGCAGTGGAACGCTTCACCCCGACAGCCGGCCAAATCGTCGGTGGGGGTAGCAGAGCCGCTCACAAATCTGCTCCGAGCTCGTCATAGTCACACGGGCCGAACAACTGAGCGCGCCCCAGCATCCGGCATTCCCTATGCCGAATGCGTATCCACCACAACGGAGGGACATTCCATGGCGTCACGGACATTGCTGAGCAACGCGATTCCTGAGGCGTACAAAACAATGCTGACACTCAACGAGCAGGTCGAATCTGCGGCACTTGCTGTTGGAGTGGACAAGTCAACACTCGAGCTGGTCAAGATCCGTGTCTCGCAGATCAACGGCTGTGCATTTTGCCTTCGCATGCACACCCGCGATGCGCTCGGTCAGGGCGAGACGAGCGACCGGCTCGCCGTGCTGTCGGCGTGGCGTGAAACGCAATACTTTTCCGCCACTGAGCAAGCAGCGCTGGCCCTCGCGGAAGAGATCACCGTGCTAGCCGGCGCCACCCCGGCGGGGGCCGGCGATCCTGGCCTGGCCGACGCGGCAGCGCTCAGCGCCGAACAAGCCGCGGTTGTGCGCTGGGCCGCCATTGTCATCAATTCCTTCAACCGACTCGCGATCGGCAGCCACTACACCGTAAAGCCGTAAGGGGTCCAGGCGCAGGAGGCCGTGGTGCTTGACCCTGCACCGGCGCAGCATCGACGGGCACTAATGCAGGGTCAAGTCCCAACTCTCGGGTCGTGCAATGGTGTGCACGGTGCGGTGTGAGGTGGAGCCCAGCAGGGCGACAACGCGGGTCCAGGTTCACCAGGCGAGGTCGGCAACAACTGTGGATCCCGCGACGGCGGATCAACGCACGTGTTCAGCCCCAGTTGGGGGGACCTGCCTACGTGCGCCGCCCAGGAGCGCGCCGAGCGACGCAAGTAGCACCGCACTAAGGGCGACAGACGTCAGGATCTGATCCCGCACGTCGTACATGTGCAGCATGCGCAGATGAAAAGCGACGTGCAGCAGATTGAAGATCGTCCATGCGCCCGCGGAGGCGCGCACAAGGACGGCGTTCGTAATGTGGACTATGGCAAGAACCGCCAGGAGCGCCAACCCCAAATAGAGTGCGCCCACCTCAGCGGCGACGTGCGGGTTATAGGGCCCCAGCGATGGTAGCCAGCGCAAACCGACACCGGGAAATGTGTCGTACCAATGCCGGGGCCAGAGGTAGGCCCACATGCCGGTGATGAAACCAGTGATAGCTAGCGGTAGCAGCAGACTGCGCTGCGCGATCAGGGTCATGCCCTCACTGACGCCCCGGGCCGCGGAAATGTCAGGACAGCCGGGAAGGCCCCGGCGGCGCTCACGCCACACTCCGGCAGCCCGAGGAACGTTTGAGCCGAACGCGGAACCGAACACAGCGTGCGAACCCGCAAACCGAGGGCGCCGACCGTGATTGTCGCCCTGCAGGCGGTGAAGACCAGTGCGATCACCCCCTGTTGATGGGGTGCAGCCGCGCACAGATTCGAGTTGTCAGCAAACCTGTCTACAGGTCTGCCTCACACTTTCTGCATTCCGGTCGTCAAGTAGATATGACCGTCACGTTGCGCCGTGTGCTCTTGGTGATTCTGTGCTTCGCCGCCGCCACGGTGGGGTTCTGGTCATACATTGCGCCCCGGCACTGGTACGACTCGTTCCCCGGTTTCGGCATGCACTGGTTGCCCCCACTGGGCCCCTACAACGAGCATTTCGTCAAAGATGGCGGCGCCCTGTACCTGGGCTTGTTGTTATTGACCGCCGCCGCAGCGTATTTCGTCGCCGATAACCGTCTTGTTGCGCTGACCGCCGCCGCTTGGACCACTTTCAACGTTCTTCACGTCTCGTACCACTTCACCATGTTGCAAATGGTCCCGACATTGACCGACAAGATCCTGGGTGTAGGGACGCTGGTGTTGCTGACCCTGGTTTCTGCCGCGCTTCTGATCCCGCTGCGCGCTCAGCGAACACCAGCGGACCACGGGCTCTGACCGTCCAAAAGTAATGCGAAGGCAGCAGACAAACAGCGATCTCGTGCACTGAAAAATCCTATGAATCAACGAAAGCGCAGGAAAATACCAGTGAAGTCCTCCCCAGCCATCGCACGAGTTGCAGTCGGTGTGGCAGTGGCCCTGGTAGCGAGCGCATGTGGTGACAGCCATGACCACCACAGTCCGCAAAGCTCGACCAGCAGTCCAGCGAGCACCACGTCGGTGGTCAACGGCCCGTAGAGAACAGATCCCGCCCGCGAACTGCAATGAGCTCTGCGGGCGCGTCACAGCATCATTGACCACCTGCGGCGGAGTGCTAATGCCATCCACCTCGTCCAGCCACGGCGAGAGCGGTCTTCAATCCGCGCCGACGCCGTGTTCGTGCACTGGCTTCGGACCGTCCGGAATTCAGATGGGTGAACATCCGCTCGCTGCGGGTCTCCGGGGCGTCGTCGGCGCTGTCCCGCAGGTACTTGTTGGGCAGCGACAGCTTGGCGATGGTGCGCCACGACTTGCCGTACTGCACCAGGAGCGAGCCCGTGGTGTAGGGCAGGTCGTACTTGTCGCAGATCTCCCTGACTCGCAGCGACACCTCGTAGTACCGGTTGCTGGGTAGGTCCGGGAACAGGTGGTGCTCGATCTGGTGGCACAGGTTGCCGCTCATGAAGCGCAGCACCGGGCCGTTCTCGAAGTTGGCACTGCCGAGCATCTGGCGCAGGTACCACTGCCCCTTGGGCTCGCCCACCATGTCGGTCTTGGTGAACTTCTCGGCACCGTCGGGGAAGTGGCCGCAGAAGATCACGGCGTTGGCCCAGACGTTGCGGATGATGTTGGCCACCGCGTTGGCCTTGGCCGTCGACTTGAAGGTCGCACCCGGCGACAGGGACGTCAAGGCCGGGTAGGCCACGTAATCCTTGACCAACTGCGCACCGGCCTTGGCGCCGAATTCACGCATGCGCACCAGGGTGGCCTCGCGGTCGTCACGGCTCTTGGCGATCTTGCCGAGCTCCAGATGCTGCAGCCCGACACCCCATTCGAAGAACGCGCACAGCACCGTGTTGTAGAAGAGGTTGCCCAGGTTGAACGGGCTCCACTTCTGATCACGGGTGACGCGGATCAGCCCGAAACCCACATCGTCGTCCATGCCGAGGATGTTGGCGTACTTGTGATGCATGAAGTTGTGGGTGAAGCGCCAGTGCTTGGAAGCCCCGCTCATGTCCCACTCCCAGCTGGAGGAGTGAATCTCGGGATCGTTCATCCAGTCCCACTGGCCGTGCATGACGTTGTGGCCGATCTCCATGTTCTCGATGATCTTGGCCACGCCGAGGGTGGCAGTGCCCGCCCACCACGCCTTGCGGTTGGAGCTACCGGCCAACATCAGCCGGCCTGCGAGTTCGAGCGCGCGCTGAGCGGCGATGGTGCGCCGGATGTAGCGGGCATCGCGTTCCCCGCGGGAATCCTCGATGTCGGCCCGGATGGCGTCGAGTTCAACACCCAAGCTCTCGATGTCGGCATCGGTGAGATGCGCGAATTCTGGAACGTCCGTGATAGCCATGACCGCCTCCGCACCTCAACCTACGCAACCGTAACCTACGGTAGCGTAGGTTACGGCGCAGCACCGCTGCAAGATCGAAAAGGGTTCCAATGCAGAATGTTTGACCCCACAGCCATTGGATCCTGGCCTTGGAGGCGCTGGCGGGTTGACCGCTGGATCGGGCCCGGAATGTGCATCACCAAAGGGGGGACCGTTGATCCGTTCCTCCGCCACCGGGTCGACAAATACCCTTCGCAGTACGTGATTGCGCACCGCATCTGTTTCACAGACTGGTCGAAAAGACCACCGAGGCAAAGGAATCAGAATGAGAAGATGGACTGCCGCTGATCTGCCTGACCTGACTGGGCGGACTGTTGTCATCACCGGCGCCTCATCGGGCATCGGGCTGATAGCGGCACGGGAACTCGCTGGCGTCGGAGCCCGTGTCATTGCTGCTGTGCGCAATGTAAGCAAGGCGCGCGAGATGTTGTCATCGATGCAAGGGTCTGTAGAGATCCGCGAACTTGACCTTTCCAGCCTCGAATCGGTGCGTAAGTTCGCAGAACACTGGACCGGCGACCTCGACGTCCTCATCAATAACGCCGGCATCATGCAGGTGCCCTTGTCGCGAACCCCCGACGGCCTCGAGATCCAGATTGCGACGAACTACCTGGGACCGTTCGCGTTGACAAGCCTCCTCCTGCCGTACCTGACAGATCGGGTGATATCGCTGACATCGCAGTTGCATCGCATCGCAAAACTCGACGTCACGGACCTCAACTGGTACACGCGCGACTACGACGAGCTCGGCGCCTATTGCGACTCGAAGCTGGCGGACCTACTGTTCACCATTGAGTTGCAGCGCTACTTCGACGCCTCCGGTAGCCGTCTGCGCTCGATTGCCGCACACCCCGGAATTGCAACAACGTCGCTGGCTGCGCACGCAGGCGGGTTCGCTGGCAGCGTGAACCGCTTTCGGTTCCTTCTCAACGACGCCGAACGGGGCGCGCTGCCTACACTCTATGCGGCAACGCAGGACATCCCCGGCGGCAGCTACGTGGGGCCCGGCGGATTACTGGGGATAAAGGGCTATCCGAAGATCGGCCGGCCCGGCAAGAAGGCTCTCGACATGAAACTGGCCCAAGACCTGTGGCGGGCCTCGGAACAGTTGACTGGTACACACCTTGGCGTGGGTAGCTGAGTGATCCTCACACCAGCCGCACCCCACTCGTGCCGACAATCATGCTGAACTACCGCGTAGAGCTTGCAGCCTTCCTGCGCCGACGCCGCGAAGCGCTGCAGCCCGAAGACGTCGGACTATCGCCCCGGGAACGGCGACGCACCCGTGGTCTGCGCCGCCAAGACGTCGCCGAATTGTGCGGAATGTCTACCGACTATTACGAACGGCTCGAACAACAGCGGGGTCCGCGCCCATCGCCGGCGATGACAGCAGCAATAGCGAGGGGACTCCGGCTCACCCTCGACGAGCGCGACCACCTCTTTCGTCTGGTTGGTCATAGCCCACCACCGCGCGATGTCTTCACTGATCACATCACACCAGGGCTGATGCGAGCCCTCGACTGCCTCAAAGACACTCCTGCGCAGGTAGTCACCGAACTCGGCGAAACGCTGATCCAAACCGATCCTGCAGTCGCGCTCCTCGGGGATGAAACGCAGTTTCGCGGGCTGGAACGCAGTGCCATCTATCGATGGTTCACCTCGGCCCAGGCGCGCGTCCTGTATCCCACCGAAGATCACGAACAGCAGAGCCGGACCTTTACCGCCATTCTGCGCGGGGTGTACAGCCGCGGAGACCCTGGGTCCCGCGCCTCGGAGATCGTTACCGCATTACGCAGCTGCAGTGAGGAATTCGAACGTCTCTGGGCTGCCCATGAGGTAAGTGGTCGCTACGGACAGCATAAGCGGCTGGTCAATCCGCATGTGGGGATGTTGGAGGTGCACTGCCAACTTCTTACCGACATCGAACAAGGTCAGTCACTACTGATCTTCACGGCCAGCCCCGGCAGCGCCGACTACGAGAAGCTGCGGCTACTCACCGTACTGGGTCGCGACCGCTTCTAAGCGTCCGCCGCCTCGAGCAACCAGGTTGGCGGACAGTGGACTTAAGGGTCGCTCCACCCCAAGGTAGGCAACTATCGACTCAAGTGGAGTCGATCGGAAACGCCTACCGCGAGGGTTACAAGCAGGGTGTGGTCCGCGGTTCCCGAGCGTCCACACCGACGATCGGATGTCTCACCGCTGAGGCTCCGGCCCAATGGACTAACCCAGTGCGGCCGTACACAATGGCGTGCGCAGTCGGGCGAGGCCGACGCGAGGGTGACGGTATTCCACCCGATGGCCACGTGGTCAACGACGTCGTGACCTCTCGGTGGACCCGGGACGCGAGGCATGGCTGGGCTAGCTGCGCACTAATCGCGCAATGGCAGCGGAAGCCTCCGCGAGCTTCTCACCAGCTTCGCCACTGCCCTGTGTGACAGCCTGGCCGACGCAGTGAGCGAGATGCTCATCGAGCAGAGCGAGGGCGACGGATCGTAGAGCTTTGTCGACCGCACTGACCTGGGTCAGAACGTCAATGCAGTAGTCGTCTTGATCGATCATTCTTGCGATGCCACGGACCTGACCCTCGATACGGCGCAGACGTTTGTGGTAGTCATCTTTGGCCCGAGCATAGCCCCGGGTCGCGCCACTGTTCGTGCCCTCGCGCATCACAGCCCTTCCAAACCTATTGGCAGCAAGTAAAATACAGAGACTATCCAAGGGCGCGGCTGGCCCTGACGCTCGGAGGTCTTCGCGGCGCGCGCGCTTGAGCGACCAACTGGCGCGTTATCTGCACAGTGCCACATCGGGACCGCTTTGGGTGTGCCTCTTGAGGCGATCGTCGGCAGGGATGGCGGCTGGTATCCAGCAGGCGCGCCGTCAGTCACCGCGTCGGTCAGGGCCCACCAGAGTCGCCTAGATGCTCGTGCGTCGTTCGTTCCGATTGGTCGGCGATGCGTGTCGGGTTGGACAGGTCCTCCGGTGCAAACATGGTCGTCACCAAGAAGTGCAGCCAGGCGTCAGTGCGATGGTTGGCGCCTCGGTGGTGAATGACGTTACCGCCGGGTTCCCAAAACGCCTCACCCGCACAGATGATGCGGGGCGACTGTCCCTCGATTTCGAAGTCCATCTCCCCTTCCAGTACGTACCCAAAGGTGGGTCCAGGGTGGCGGTGTGGGGGTAGACCTGGATCGCCAGGAGCAAGCGAGATCACCATTGTGGTGACGTGAGCGCCGGGAGGAATGGTGGGCTGGTGGACGTCCTGAATTACTGTCAGGCGGTCGACGATCGTCCGCTCCCACCCGGGCTTGGGCATGTTGTTCATGGCTGTACTGACCTCCAGGTTCAGCGCGGGTGCAGAGTTCGGCCGGTAAGGTGCATCGTTGAGTGGTCTGGGCGAAAGCGTTGTGGGACTGCTGTTCAGGTCTGCCAGAAGCGCAATTTGTCTGGGTTGAGCACCATCCACAGTCGGGTGATGAGTCCGTCAACCACGTCGACGGACACCACCGCCAGCGTCGTGCCGTGAAGGCGGATCACCAAGCCCGTCTGTCCGTTGACCTCTTCCGGACGGATCTCCATCTCGGGCTCGCGCCGAACAACGCCGGTAAGGAACCGAACAACCTTCTCTGCTCCCACCACCTCGCGCAACGCCGCACGTACCCGCCCACCCCCGTCATTGACGACATGAACGTCGGGATCCAGCAATTCGATGAGCCCGCCGACGTCGCCACGCTCCAAAGCGGTCTTGAAGCCGCTCACCGCCTGAGCATGCCGGCGGGCGTCGGTGACCTCACCGCGCTCGCTTTTCAACCGACGTCGCGCAGAGCTGGCCAGTTGGCGGCACGCCTCGGTTGAGCGTCCCACTATCTCGCTAATCTCAGCGAACGGGTACTGAAAGACATCGTGCAGGACGAACGACACCCGCTCCGCAGGCGTCATTGCCTCCAAGACGGTCAGCACGGCCATCGTCACCGACTCGTCGAGGGTGATGCGGTCGGCAGGGTCAGCGGCGGCACGGGCGCCCACCGGCGCGTTGTGGGGCAGCGGTTCGGGTAGCCAGGGTCCCACGTAGGCCTCGCGGCGGCGACGGGACGACTTCAGCAGGTCGATACAGATCCGGGTCGCCACCCGCACGCACCACGCCGATGGGGTGACGACCTCAGCCCTGGCTGCTGGTGTCAGTGAATACCAGCGGGTGAACGTCTCTTGCACCACATCCTCGGCGTCGGCGATCGAGCCGAGCATTCGGTAGGCAACATTGATCAACAAGCCACGGTCTGCGGATACATCCAGAGCGTCAACGTCGGTGGAGGCGGCGTTGCTCCCGCGAGCCGCCGCATCCCCGACCTCGCGTCTGGGTGTAATGGGCTCGTTCCTCGGTCCGGTCATATCTCTCTGACGAATCAACGCCTCATTGTGTGACGTTCCCAGCACCAGGACGCACTCATTCGTGACATGTGTCACGAACTGTGCACGTCGAGATGTGACCGCCTCACGTCGCCGCACGCGCGCTCGTCACAGATGCGACGGCGAACCCGGTCGGCATCTCTGCTCCCACGGCTCGCCACACCAACGGGAAAGGAACGCCCTTGAAGATCTTCATCGCCGGCGCCTCGAGTGTGCTCGGCCTCCCAGTCATCCGTACCTGTATCGAAGCCGGTCACGAGGTTATCGGCCTCACCCGATCTGAGGACAAAGCCTCGCTGATCGCCGCCGCCGGCGCTGAGGCGGTGGTTGGTGACGTCGCTGACGGTGCACTGATGGAAGACCTAATGCGCCGCCTGGCTCCCGACGCCGTGGTCTCCTTGCTCATGACTTTGCCGCCAGGCCTACCCCGTCGCGCGCAGGATTTCGAGCCCACTCAAAAACTGTGGGCCGCAGTCAATTACTCCTTGTTGCCCGCTGCCCAGGCAGCCGCGGTGCAGATCTTCGTCGCCGAATCGATGATCTTCGCCTACGGGTACGGCCGGTTCGGCAAGCGCCGTCTCACCGAGGAGGACCCGAACCCGGGGCCGCCTCCACTGGGCCAGGAAGGACGCCCGTTCCTCAACGATCTGCGCAGCATGGAGGATCTGGTGTTGTCCTCGTCGCAACGCTCACAAACTCACGGCATCGTGCTGCGTTACGGCCTCCTGCACGGAGCGGGAGTTCCTCACTGGGAAGCGATGGTTGACGGGGTGAAACGGTGGGCAGTGCCTGTGCCTACCGGCGGTGCGCTCATGTCATGGGTGGACGTCGATGACGCTGCTTCGGCGACCGTCGCGGCGATTGAGTGCGGCCAAGGGGGCCAGCGCTACAACATCGTCGACGACCAACCGGTCCACTACCGGCAATACATGAACGACCTCGCGACCATCGCCCACCGCCCCCGCCCACTGCCGGTGCCGCGCTGGTTGATGAAGCACTACGCCCCTTATGCGGCACTGACCTTCGGCTTCATTCAAGTCGGGGTGTCCAACGACAAGGCGCAGCGCGAGTTGGGTTGGGAACCAAAGCGTCCGGATCACCTGGCGGTCTTCAATGCTGATCTCTGACCCTTCGGGGCAATACCACGTCCATGCCACCAGAGGAGGTGACGATGACCATCACATGCCCGGACACCGGAGCCGAACACCGTGACCCCGCAGGGCACCCATCGAACGACAACGACGAGCGCAGCGCGCGTTTCATCCGAGATGCACTGCCGATGGTCGACGGGCTCTATCGGGCGGCGCGTGGACTGACACGCAACAACGCAGACGCAGAAGACCTCGTGCAGGAAACCATGCTCAAAGCCTTCGCCGGCTTCGACACCTTCCGCCAAGGCACCAACCTCAAAGCGTGGCTGTTTCGCATCCAGACCAACACCTGGATCAATCAGTACCGGGCTCGTCAGAGGCGGCCTGACGAAGTGTTGACCGACCGCATCACCGACGCACAGCTTGCACATCAGGATCAACACCGCACAACGGCTGCCCAGCCTGCAGAGGTCGAGGTTCTGGAGGCTCTGCCCGACGCCGAAGTGACAGCAGCGCTTCGAGGTTTACCCGAAACGTTCCGCACCGTTGTTTTTCTCGCAGATGTCGAAGGGTTCCGCTACAAGGAAATTGCGTCAATCACGGGAATTCCGTTGGGTACCGTGATGTCGCGATTGCACCGCGGCCGAGCTGCGCTGCGCAAATCACTTCGCGATACAGCCGCCGGCCGCTGCTATCTGCAGGGGTATCCCCACCTCGACCCTCGCGCGGCCACCGAGTAGAGCCGCCAAACACCGCCCCCGCGTGTGCAATTGGGCGGACAACAGTCCGCGTCGATGATCGCCACCCGCCGCCGAATGGAGACAGGTAATGAACTTCGGGCTCTACTACGACCTACGCAATCCCGCGAACGCCAAACGTTCCTACCAGCAGTTCTATGCCGAAGTCCTCGAACAGATCCACATCGCTGAACATCTGGGCTACCACCAAGCCTGGATCAGTGAACATCACTTCCGCCCCGACGGCTACACGAGTTCCCCACTGGCCTGGGCAACGGCATTCGGGATGAAGACCCAACGGATGCGTGTGGGCACCAACCTGTTGGTACTCCCATTGCACAATCCGATCCGCGTCGCCGAAGACGCCGCCACACTGTCATTACTGACAGCCGGACGGTTCGACCTCGGCATAGGCGGGGGATTCCGCACAGAAGAATTCGAGGCCTTCGGACAGAACATCAGGCACAGGCCGAGCCTGATGGAAGAAGGCGTCGCGGTACTGCGTGCCGCCAGTGCCGGGACGACACTCAACGTTGACGGAAAGCGTCATCGATATCACGGGATACGCGTCGCCCCCGTGCCCGAGACACCACTGAAGATCATGATGGGGGGCACCACACCGGCCTCCATCGCCCGTGCAGCCCGACTGGCCGACGGATTCCTGGCCACCTTCGACGAGCACGTGCCGATGTACATTAAAGCTCTGACCGATCTCGGCAAGGACGCCGCCGCAGGACGTGTGACACTCGTGAAATGGGCTCTGGTAGCTGAAGATCCCGAACGAGAATGGCATCGCGTCGGTGAGCGCATCCTCTACCAGATCAATGACTACATCGAGCAAGGTTCGCTGGGGCCCGACGCCGAATTGTTCACATCGCCTCAAGAGATCCTCGATCGTGGGCTCTACTCCCTGTGGGACGCGTCTGCTGCGGTGCGGGAGATCGTGGCCATTGCGCAGCGTTATCCACAGATCAATCAAGTCAAGACCTGGACGGTAATGCCGGGCGAGGAAGTGACTCAATCAACTGCCAGGCTCGAGTACTTCGCCCACAACGTCATTCCCGAGGTGAATCGCCAGTTGGCCGCCGCGGCTGGCTGAACCACCTCCTCCAGACTCCCCGCCTCGCGGCATCCGGCAGAACCACGTGAACGCCCCCCGGGGAGGTTCCGCCAGATGCCGCAGCGCGGGGCTATTCCTGGTGGTCCGTGGACAACGTGATCGAGCGCCATTCCGCCAGATCGGCGCCCAGGGTGGCGAACTTCTTCTCGAAACGGGCGTAGCAGTCTGATCCGAGCGCGAGCCGAGCCGGCGGAGCCTGCAGGTGCGCAATGTCGACAATGACTTTGGCGGCCTTTCCCGGATCTCCCACTTGACCGTGATTTGACTCAACAGCCCACCGCCGAGTGGCCGCTGCGGTCGTCTCGTAGTCGCCGATCACGGCGCCGGCAGACGACAGGCTGCTTTGATCCAGAAAGTCCGTCCGGAACGTGCCTGGCTCGATGGCCGTCGACCAGATACCCAACGGCGCGAGCTCGGCGCGCAGCGATTCATTGAGCGCCTCCACAGCATGTTTGGTCGCTGCATAGACACCCCAGCGGGGTGCTCCGGTGAACCCGGCCACCGAGCTGAGGTGGATGAGATGACCTGACCGTTGCGCGCGCATGATGGGCAGGACTGCACGTGTCACGGCGAGCAGGCCGAATACGTTGACGTCAAACACCCGTCGGGCTGCCTCATCGTCGACTTCCTCGACCGCGCCAACGATGCCGTAACCCGCATTGTTGAGCAGCACGTCGATTGTTCCGAAAGCTTCCTGAGCGGTGTGTATCGCTGCGGGAATCGCGGCAGAGTCGGTGACATCCAACGCGACGGTGCGTAGCCGGTCATGCGGACCGAGGTGCGCATCGATTGCTTCGGGCGTGCGCGCGGTGGCGATAACGCGGTCACCTCGCTGCAACGCCTCTTGTGCCACGGACAAGCCGAAGCCGCGTCCAGCTCCGGTGATCAACCACGTTTTCATTCAGATACCTTTCGAGTCGGGGAGTCATCGTTGATGGTGTGAAACAGATGCCGGGCCTGCTGTCTGCTCGCGCTTCCTGAGTGGCCGGCAGGGCCTGGGTCGGTTCTTGGCCGACGGGCGGACATCGTTGACTAGGCTCTGCGTCTGGGCGCCCGGGCCATGAGCTCGTCGTCTTCGACGTAGGTCAGCATCGGCTGCCCGCTGATACAGACCATCGTCACCACAAATCGCACCCAGGCGTCCTCGCGGTTGTTGCCGTCCTGATAGTGGATGATGTCTCCACCGGGCTCCCAGAACGCTTCTCCTGCCTTGATCACTCGTGGTGGCGAGCCTTCGAGTTCGAAGACCATCTCGCCTTCGAGAACGAAGCCGAAACACGGTCCGGAATGTTTGTGGGGTTTCGCCCCCGAATCACCTGGTGGATAAGAGATGACGACCGTCATGACATCGGCGCCCGGAGGTATGTCCGGTGCGGCGACGTCCTGGACAACGACGAGTCGGTCCGGGTTCTGCGGACCCCCGATGGGGCGTGGGGGAGTGGGTGACATAGGCAAGCCTCCTTGAACAGATGGATCTCCGTACTGACGAGACAGGTGTCAGTTCTGTGAGGTCTCGGTGGACGCCGGTTCGCTGTGGGTGCGACGTGCGCCGACTGGCGCCAGCGCCGATCGCCAGCAGGTTGGAGGGAAGGCAGATGCTTTTCTGGCGGTCGGGGGTGGTGGTGTGCCGAGCGAACGATCTGCGGTCGGGGTCGCCCTGCGTGCGCATGCGGTGGTGCCGCCGGTCGCCGGGGTCGGAGTCACGGCCCGATCGACTGCAGCAAGGTTCTCAGGTGCAAGGGAATCGGAGTGGGGCGACGGGCCGTGGAATCGAGGTAGACGTGCACCCACGTACAGGTGGCGCTGAGGATCGGAGACCTACCGTCGCGCGGTGCGTTGAACAACGCGACCTCATAGGTGACGCTGTTATGTCCGATGCGCTGCACGCGTAGAGCACCGAGAACCTCACCTGGGAATGCCAGTTCAGCGACGAATCGGCAGTGTTGTTCGGCGACGACCGGCAGCGCGGGGGCCGCTTCGTCTTCGCGGGAGGAGCAGGGAGGGTACTCGGCTAACCAGCTGTTTATCAGAGTGTCGAACAGTTCGTAGAACACTGCGTTGTTCATGTGGCCGTTGGTGTCGTTGTCCGACCACCGGGTCTGCAAGGTGCGGACCACCGGGAAGTCGGCCGGTGCTGCAGGCTGCACCATGTCTTCAACCACCTGTGGGGTAGAGGATCTGGCGAACAGCCTCGCCAGCAGCCAGCGATTCCATGCCGCGGTTGATGTCATCGAAGGTCAACTGGCCGGTGATCAGGCGTTCCACCGGTAGCTTGCCGTCGCGCCACAGCCGGGCCATCGCAGGGATGTCGACCTGTGGGTTGGTGGAGCCCATGTACGACCCGCGCAGTGTCCGGGCTTCGGCCACGATGGGCAAGGCTGGCACACGCAACTGTGCCGAGGGGTGCGCAAGGCCCGCCGCAACGGTGGTGCCGCCGCGCCCGGCCGCGGTGAACGCCGCGGCCAGAACCTCAGCAGACCCCACTGCCTCCACAGTCCACTGCGCACCGCCGGTGGGCAGGGCGGCGAAGGCCGAAGCCGCGTCCTGCGGTGCGACCGCCTGGTTGGCGCCGAGTTCGATGGCGAGCCGGCGCTTCTGGGCCACCGGGTCCACGGCGATGATCGGGTCGGCGCCCAGTGCCCGGGCCGACATGACCGCAGCCAGGCCCACACCGCCCAGGCCGAACACACCGACAGACCCCCCGGCGTGCACCCCGGCAGTGCGTGCAATCGCGCCGTAGCCGGTTGCCATGGCGCACCCCAGCAGTGCTGCAACTGCCGGCGGGATGTCGCGGTCGACAACCACGGCTGAGGATCGGTGCACGACGGCATGGTCTGCGAACGCTGAGACGCCCAGGTGATGGTGGACAGGCCGGCCATCAGGGAAGCTGATTCGGCGGCCGCCGCTGAGCAATTCGCCGTTGCTGTTTGCTGCAGCGCCGCGCTCACACATCGCTGGTTGCGCTGAGCGGCAGAACCCGCACTGCCCGCAGGCGGGCACGTATACCAGGGTGACATGATCGCCGACGTGCACGTCGGTGATCTCCGCCCCGGTTGCCACCACTGTGGCTGCGGCCTCATGGCCAAGCAGCATGGGCACGGGGCGTGCGCGGTCGCCGTTGATGACCGAAAGGTCCGAATGGCACAGCCCGGCAGCGGTGATCTTCACCAGAAGTTCCTCGGCGTGCGGCTCCTCCAGCAGCAGTTCCGTCAGCGCCAACGGTCGGCTGACTTGGTAGGGCCTGTCGTCGCAGACTCCGGCAAGCACCGCGCCATGCACTCTCATCGTTGGCTCCGGTTGCGGAGTGCAGAGACCGCATCACGGTGCTCGGGCCCGGTCTGCAGGATCGCGACGTGGGCGGCGGCCAGTTCTAATGCCATCTCGAACGGTACCTCGGCGCTGAGCTGAACCAGCCGTTTCATGCTGGCGGTTGCCTCTGCCGGTTTGGCGCCGACCCGTGCGGCCAACGCTAAGGTCTCATCAAGCAGGGTCTCCACTGAGAAGACCGCGTTGACCAACCCCATCGACAGCGCTTCGGATGGGAGAATCTTTCGCCCGGTCAGCAGCAGCTCTAAGGCGCGGCCTGCGCCGACGAGGCGGGGCAGCAGCCAGGCGCCGCCGTCACCGGCAGCGAGACCTGCATTGATGTAGCCCTCGGCCAAATGTGCTGTATCACAACAGGTGCGGAGATCGCAGGCCAGTGCGATGTCTAGGCCTGCGCCGACGGCGACCCCGTTGATCATGGCGATGGTCGTGGTGCGCGCTGAGCGCAGGGCGCGGGGCACGGAGTGGATGAGTTCTGTGAGGTAGCGGGCGTTTTGCACCGCGTCCGGAGTTGCGCCCATGGTGCTGACATCGCCACCGGCGCAAAATGCTTCCCCGGCGCCAGTGAGAATGATGGCACGCACATCGTCGCGGGCGTCCACCTCGCGGATCGCCTCAGCGAGTCGGCGCAACATTGGCGGATCGAAGGCGTTGAGTTTGCCCTCGTTGACCATTGTGATGACCGCGGTGGCCGCGACTGTTCGTATCTGAACGGAACTCATCGAGCTGTAGAACTTTCTCTCGGGCTGTTTAGCATGGGGGTGTAGCGCTGACAGTGAGGGGAGGCGAGATGGGCTCATCGGCACGCAACTCCGCCGTACCGGCTCGGGGTCGGCCCCGGCTCCACGATGACGCCGCAATTCTGACGGCAACCCTGGAGCTGTTGGGTGAGCTTGGCTACCAGAACATGTCCATGAGCGGGGTCGCTGAACGCAGCGGTGTGTCCAAGCCAGCGATCTATCGGCGGTGGGCCAACAAGGCTGAGCTGGTGGCGGCCGCCCTGTCGCATTCTCACCGGCGCCGTCCCGAGCCGACCGGTCGGCTGCGCGAGGACTTGATTGCCGAGTTGCGTGACGTACGGCGGACTTACGAGGCGATGGCGGACATGGGCATGATCGGCGTACTGCTCTCAGAAGAGACACGGCACCCCGAGTTCCTGGCAGTGTGGCGGAAGGTGATCGCCATCCCGCGCCGGCAGGGGATTGAACGCATTGTGGGCCGCGCGCAGGCTCTGGGGGAGGTCGACTCACGGGTGGACCCGGTGTTGATCAGCGAACTGTTGACCGGTGCGTTCTACTCGGCCTATCTGGTCGGAAACACCACCGACGACGGCTGGGACGAAGCAATCGTTGACCTCGTGTTGCGAGGTAGCCTGACCGCGTGAGGCGCTCACGGTTCCGCCGGCTGAGGGGCGCCGCCGACGGCCACTCCGGTGCTCAGCAGTGTCTCGATAGTCGGCGTGTCGTACCCGTAGTCCTCGAGAACCGCTACGGTGTCCTGACCCACCTGGGCGGGTGGGGTGGCGATGTGTCCGGGAGTACGCCTCAACTTAATCGGAATGCCTAAGCCGCGGTAACCGGGCAGATCGACCACCATAGCGCGCTCGGCAATTTGGGGGTCCTGCATCACCTCAGGTAGTGGCCGCACCCTGCTCGCTGGAACTCCGTGGGAGAGAAGTTCTTCGGAGACTGCCTTGAGGTCGAGGTCACTCATCAACCGGCTGATCTCGGCGCTGAGCTCGCGGCGATGCGTTACCCGTGCGGCGTTGGTGGCAAATCGGGGGTCGGTGGCCAGCTCAGGGACGCGCAGGTACGTGCAGAGCGCGTGAAACTGCCGGTCGTTACCGCCGCCGATGAAGAGCTGCTCTCCGTCGGGCAGGTCGAAAGTCTCGTAGGGGGCGACGTTGGGGTGGCCGGTGCCCAGGCGAGGCGGTGTCTGGCCGTCAAGGAAGTAATTGGCCGCAGCGGGATGCAGCAGGCTCACGGCGCTGTCTAGCAGTGAGAGGTCCACGACTTGACCGCGCCCAGAAGTGGTTCGCTCATGCAGGGCGAGCAGGATGCCGGCGAAAGCCAGCATGCCGGTGGTCAGATCGACGATGGGCATCGCGACCTTGATGGGTCCGCGCCCGCTTTCCCCATTCATGTGCATGATTCCGCTGTAGGCCTGCACCACCGCGTCGTAACCGGGTTTTCCGCCCATCGGGCCGGTTTCGCCGAACCCGGAGATTTTGCAGTAGACGAGCTGCGGATGTCGTTGCAACAGTTCGGTGGCGCCCAATCCCCACCGCTCCATGGTGCCGGGTTTGAAGTTTTCGACCACCACATCAGCGTCGCTGATCATCCGGTGAATGATGCTTTGGCCGGCTGTTCTCGAAAGGTCAAGGGCTACATGACGTTTGTTGCGGTTGAGTCCGGCGAAGTAGGCGCTGATCCCGGAATCGTCGAAGGGTGGGCCCCATTCCCGCGTCATGTCGCCGGCGGGTGCCTCGATTTTGATGATCTCGGCGCCGTGGTCGCCGAGCATCTGTGTGGCGTAGGGGCCGGCGAGTACGCGGGACAGGTCGATTACCTTGATGCCGGCCAGGGCGGCGCTGTTGGTAGTGGTGCTCGATGTCGTCATATGGCTCTTCCTCCGTCGATGACGATGGTCTGGCCGGTCATGAAACCGGCGTGTTTGCTGGCCGCCCACACCACGGCATCGGCGATCTCGGCCGCGGTGCCCAGCCGTCCCAGTGGGATTGCCTGGGCGTAGCGCTCAGTTCCGTGGGTGACCGTCTCGCCGGGCCGAAGGAAGCTGCCGAACATGGGGGTGTCAAGCGCGCCGGGGCCTATCGAATTGACGCGGACTCCGTAGGGGGCGAGTTCGAGGGCCAAGGTCTGGGTCAGCGAGATGGCGGCGGCTTTGGAGGCGCAGTAAGCGGCCAGCCCTGCGCGGGCGCGAACTCCCGCCACCGAGGTCACGTTCACCACAGCGCCGCGTGAGCGCTTCAATAGCGGAAGCGCGGCGTCGGTTACGCGTGCGATGCCGCGGACGTTGACCTCGAACGCAGACGTCCACTGTTGGTCGGACAGCTTGTCGAAGTCAGTGGCCGGATGGGGGACCCCCGCGTTGTTGATTACCGCATCGATGCGCCCCCACCTGTTGTCGATGGCTCGGATTGCGGTGGCGATGTCGGCGCTGTCGGTAACATCGACGCGGGCATACAGCACACGGGTGAGAGTGGCGTCGAGTGCGGTAGCGACCTCGCGGGCGCTGTGTTCGTCACGGTCGAGCAGGCCGACGTGGTAACCAGCAGCGGAGAATCGATGTGCGCATGCCGCACCGACCCCGCTGCCGGCGCCGGTGATGATTGCTACCGGCTCCGCTGTTGAGTCGCTCATGCGGGGTCTCCAATAAGTGGTGGATGTTGCAGGACGGTCTTGCGATAGAGGTAGGACTCGACGCCCTCAGTGCCGCTTTCGCGTCCATGGCCGGAGCTTTTGATGCCACCGAACGGCGTCTCGACTCGTGAGATGACCGTCGTGTTGATCCCGACCATTCCCGCCTCGATTTGCTCGGAGACGTGGGTGACGTCGCGCAGCGATGCGCTGAACACGAATGAGGCCAGCCCGTAGGGGCTGTGATTGGCCCGGGTGATGGCCTCGTCGAGGGAGGTGTAGCTGCTGACGGGGATGATTGGTCCGAAGGCCTCCTCAGCCATTACCGCTGCGGTGTCAGGAACGTCGGCCAAGACGGTGGGGGCGAAGAAGAATCCGGACCTGTTCAGTATGTGCCCGCCGGCTCGGATGGTCGCGCCTCGACCTACGGCTTCGCTCACCAGTGCAGGCATGGCGTTGTGACGGCGGGAGTTCGCCAAAGGTCCCATCTCGGTGTCCGGGTCGGTACCCGGTCCGACGGTCAGTGCGTCGGCGATCCCGGTCAGAGCCTCCAGGAAACGTTCGTAGATACCGTTATGGACGAAGAAGCGGGCCGGTACGTTGCAGACCTGGCCCGCGTTGCGGAACTTCGCCGCCGCCAACACCCGTGCCACAGCATCGACATCAACGTCGTCGGACACTATGACCGGAGCGTTGCCGCCCAGCTCCATCGTGGTGACAATGTCGCGGTCGACCGCGAGATGCGCAAGCTTGTGTCCGACGGCTGTCGAACCGGTGAGAGACAGCTTGCGAATGACCGGACTCGACAGCAGATGTGTCGAAATGTGCTCTGGGGAACCGAGAACAAGCTGTGCTACTCCGGCGGGCACCCCCGCGGCGTCGAGCGCGGCGAACAACGCCATGGCCGACGCCGGAGTCTCCTCTGACGGTTTGAGGATGATGGTGCAGCCTGCGGCCAAGGCGCCGCCAATCTTGCGCACGGAACTGGTCAACGGAAAATTCCACGGCGTGAACGCGGCCACAGGACCCACTGGCTCCTGCAGGACCAAAAGACGCTCTCCCGGTGCGCCGGGGATCACACGGCCGTAGCAGCGCCGCCCCTCTTCGGCATACCAATCCAGAATTTCTGACGCCACCTGCACTTCGGCGTGCGATTCGTGCAGCGGTTTGCCCTGCTCGAGACTTAACAGCCAGGCCGTGTCCTGTGCGTGCTCTCGCAGATGGTCGGCGGCACGGTGCAGCAGCGTGGCGCGCTGCGCCGCAGGTGTGGCCCGCCAGCCTACGAAGGCGTCTCCGGCGGCAGCCAAGGCGTGGTCGAGTTGTTCCGCGCTGATGTGCTGCAGTTGAGTCAGTGTCGATGCATCGGAGGGATTGAGCACCGCAGTGGCGTCTTCGGCGTCGCCGCGGGTGAAGGCTCCGCTCAGATACTGCAGTGGTTGTGGGTAGTCGACCATCGTGGTGAGTGTCCTGTCTGGGGAAGAAAGGCGTCAGTCATCGAGCGGAAGCGGTGTGCCGGCAGTTTCGGTGAGGAACGGCGCTCCCAGCAAGGAACACAATGCTGCCACGACGAGAAATAGGGCCGGAGAGTTCGCGCTCCCGGTAGTGGAGATCAGCCAGGTGGCGACGTAGGCGGCCGTACCACCGGCCAGGATCGAAGAGATGTTGTAGCCGAGGGCGAAGCCGCTGACACGAACGCGCAGTGGAAACATCTCTGCGTAAGTGGCTAGCAGTGTCGACATGTAAAGCGCCTCCAGTTGGCCGAGCACAATCAGAGCGATCACAGCGGGCACGGCCCCGAGTCCCATGAGCAAGAAGGCTGGGTACGCGGTTACGATGAAGGCGACGTTGGCCGCGATGAGGACTTTGCGTCGTCCGAAGCGGTCAGAAAGCCTGCCGTAGAACGGAAGAGCTGCACCGGCCAGCGACAGAGTGATGGTGCTCGACCATGCGGCACCGCTGGCGCTCATAATGTCTTGGGTCTCGAAGTATGCACCAATGTAGGTGAATGCGAGATAGTAGGCCGCAAAGGACGAAAGGTTGACGACGGTTACGTTGAAAACGCCGCGGCCGTGTCGGCGCAGCAGGTCAGCTAGTGGCGTGCGCCGTGTTGCGCCAGATTTCGCAGCGGTCTCGAACATGATGGACTCGTCCATTCTGGACCGGATGACCAGAGCGACGATGCGCAGCGGCAACGAGATCAAGAAGGGTATGCGCCAGGCCCATTCGATTAAGTCCGCAGTCGGTAGTACCGCCTTGAGCAGCGCTACCGTCAACGATCCGCAGAGGGTGCCGATCATGGTGCCGAGGTTGACGAAGCTGGTGAGGAACCCGCGCTTGGCAGGCGGCGCCTCTTCAGCGACATACGATGCAGCACTGGCTAACTCGCCTCCAGCCGACAGGCCTTGCAAGCAGCGCATCACGACGAGGAGTATGGGCGCTGCGATGCCGATGCTTGCGTAGCTGGGAATGACGCCGATCAAGAAGCTCGCCGCGGCCATGCCGATCACCGAGATGTTCAACGCGCTCTTGCGCCCTATGCGATCGGCCAGGTGACCCAGCATGACCCCGCCTAGCGGCCGCACGAAGAACGAGACGGCAAACACCGCGAATGTGGACAGAAGTGCGACCCCGGGGGCGTCGCTGGTGAAGAACACCGCTGCCAGCGTGGTAGCCAGGAACGCATATACGGTGAAGTCGTAATACTCGATGGCGGTGCCGATGCTCGCGCCTAGTAGGGCACGACGGCGACGGCGGGACTCGTTCTCCGCGCCCAGGTCAGGTGGTGCGGAAGTTCTGGACGGTGCGGCGTCAGGCATGGGGATGCTCCTTTGCATCTCGGCAAGTCGGAGGTGGTGGGGTGATGCGAAGCGCTTCGGTGGTGGCTTTGGCGTGAACGTGTCGTCGCGCTTCAGCTATCAGGTAGTCGGGGAAGGGCATGCCGGCGTTGCCGGCGTCGACAATGTTGTCCAGAATGCCGTCACGCGCCGCCGCCGGGGCGGCCGCGATCGCAGCTGCCGCACGCCTGATCTCAGTGTCGAATGACCTGTGTGAGAACACGTCCTGAACAAAACCTTGGGCCATCGCTTGCTCGGCGGTGATCTTGCGGGGCCTCAACATCCAGTCGCGCGCGGCGGCTTCGCCGATGGTGTGTACGAGCGTGTCAGCGACTCCGAAATCTCCAGAGAGGCCGAGGGTGAGGTAGGCAGTGTTGAACACGGCCGTGTCGGCGGCATAGCGCAGTTGGCACGCGCCGGCGATGCCGACGGCCAGACCGGCGCACGCTCCATTGATGGCGGCAACCGTCACCTGGGGGAGGTCGCGGATCGCCGATATCAGCGCGCCTTTCTGGGTGAGGGAGGCCACCTGTTGTAGGACAGTGCCGTGCGACGCCAAGGTCTGGCGATCACCTCCGGCGCAGAAAGCTCTTCCCGCTCCGGTGAACACGACCACCGATGTATCACTGGCACCGACATCCTCGACAGCACGGGCCAGCGACCAGATTGCGTTGTCATCCAACGCATTCAACCGCGTAGGGCGGTTCAAAACAATTGTGCTCACCCGTTCGACGCGTTCGGTGTAAACACTGTCGTGATGTTCAGTCATCTGACCCCAGGTATACGTTCCGTGTCGGTAACGGAATGTATATGGGTTTTGTGATCGGCGCAATACCTGTTATTGGATGTGGTTCGACGAACGCCCGGTCGCCAGTGTCGATGTTTGAGGCCGTCAGGTCGTCCGATGCCGGCCGTGCCGCCATCAAGCGCACGCCGGGGTACCGCCGCAGCGGTAGGTAGACCACCTTGGCCGATTTCGCCGGTGGATCTCGGGGCGGGCCGGATCGCCACCTGCAGTCTGGTCGCCCGGGGTCCACAATTGAGGTCTTCTCGACTTCGTTGCGGCCCGTCTCTGGCTGGTCTGGGCAGTCCTCTGCACCCGAGGACCAACGTCTTCTACTGCCGCCGGAGGTCAACTCAGCTCAATCAGTGAGCTACAACTACGCCCTGTCACAGAAAGATCCCTCGGCGCTACGAATTCGAAGCGATGGTCACCAGTCGAAGTTCTTGTTCTTCGTCGTGGAGGCAGCGCCGTGGGCCCCAGTCGCACATCTTTTGCACGCCGAGTGCCGATTGCAACGTCGTCTTGCCCCGTCCTTCGTGGAGCAAGATTTGAGCCCCGAGCGCGTCGTGCAAAAGGAGCACGAAATCAATAGTTGTACAACGGGTTTGGTCCACCAGAGGCGTTTAGTGGCGGTGCGAGGAGCTGCATCACAGTGACGGAATGAGGTTCGGTGTAGGTGTCCAGAAGCCAACGGTTCGCAGGCCCGTTTTCGCGCCACTGATGTAGTGGACATCAAAGTGGGATTTTTGGGGGTGGACATCGTATGGGAACGCTGTTATCAGCGCACGTCAGGGACGCCGCGGCGGTCACGAAGTTTGGGAAGCCACAGGGTCTGTGGCTTCTCAAGTTCGATGTCCTTTTCTCAGCCGCAATGTCCAGACGATGTCCAAATGGACATCAAGGTGAGATTTTGAGCTGGACGGAGAGGGTCGTTGCCGGACGAGATGTGGTTGGCAATCAACTTCACTGTCGGTTTCTCGACCCAAATGTTCAGACATCGTTGACGGAGAGGCGGAATCGCCATTGGCGATTGGGCTGCCGGGCACGCAGTGATCTCCCCGTCGGCTAGCTGTATTGACCACGGACGTTGGGCACGGCGTGGTGAGGTGACAAGGCGAAGACCTCCGAGTGAAGTGCGAGCTGTCTAGGAACGCACCAACCCACCTCGGAGGTCTTCGTGGTTCACCGAAATGCCCGTTTGTCCGAAACGAGTCGCTTGAGGCTGGCTCGGTGCATCGTCGATGATGGCTGGTCGCTACGCCGCGCGGCCGAACGATCCCAGGTATCGGTAGGAACCGCCGTCCGTTGGAGGGACCGCTACGTCGAGCTGGGCGAGGCCGGAATGGCCGACCGCAGCTCACGACCCCATCGCAGCCCCAACCGCACCCCGACACGGACCGAACGCCGCATCATCGGGGTGCGCGTCACCCGCCGTCGGGGACCGGCCCGAATCGCCTACCTGCTGCGACTGAACGTCTCCACGGTGCCCAACGTGCTGCGCCGCTACCGGATCGCCCGACTGCGCTGGCTCGACCGCGCCACCGGCCCCGTCGTGCGCCGCGTGGAATCTGCGGCGTGCGGTGATCTGGTGCACGTCGATGTCAAGAAGCTGGGAAAGATCCCCGGCCGGCGGCGGCTGGAAGATGCTGGGTCGCTCCGCAGGTAAGCGCAACGCCCAGGCCGACAAGACCGGAGCCACCAATAAGTACCGACGGCGTTTGCGGGGCTATCACTTCCTACACACCGCGCTGGATGCGCACTCCCGTCTGGTCTGCTCCGAGATGCTGGCCGATGAACGCAAGGAGACCGCCTCCGAGTTCTGGGAACGCGCCAACGCCTGGTTCGTCGAACAGGGAATCACTGTTCGAAAGGTGTTGACTGATAACGGATCTTGCTACCGGTCGCATGTATTCCGCAAGACGCTAGGCGATGACATCGAACTTCGGCGCACTCGACCCTGTCGGCCGCAGACCAACGGGAAGGTGGAGAGATTCCACCGGACCCTGGCCGATGAGTGGGCCTACGCCCGGCTGTACACCAGCGACGAACAACGCTGCCAGGAGTACCCGCGATGGCTGCACAACCACAATCACCACCGCGGCCACACAGCACTCGGCGGTCAACCACCGGCCAGCCTCGTACCTAACCTCTCAGGTCAGTACAGCTAGCCGAGCGTGGCGGACGCTCACTAGACCGATCTGGTTTGGTCGCCGACTGCGGACCCTGGTTGGGAGATGCAAGAGTTCGGTTCCGGCCACATGGCGATGCGTCATCGATGCGATGGACGGGCAGCTCTCGCACCGTGCGTTGTCAGGGCTGAATGAAAACTCACGGCCGTACGTTCAAGCGACGGGACTGGGATTCCGAGACATCGATGGTGAAGGCGACGGGAGAGTGTAGTGAGCATGATGGTCGGCGTGGGCTTGCCCAACGCCATTCGGAATATAACCGCCGCCTCGATTCCTCAGTGGGCGATCGAGGCGGAGGGAGCGTCGTTTTCGTCCTGTGCCTCCTTTGGCAGGTTTGGATACCCGGGTGTCAGCGATACCGTGACTTTGGCTGCGGCAGCAGCGGTTACAAAAACGGTCAAGTTGCTGAGCGCCGTCCTGATCGCACCTGCATGGCCGCCGTCGCTCCTTGCGAAGGAAGTCGCTGGTATCGCGGGCATCTCCAACGGACGTCTGACGCTTGGCGTCGGTGTCGGCATCCGCGCTGACGATTTTCCAGTTTCCGGGAGAGGTATGTCAGGTCGCGGACGCCGATTGGATCAGGATCTTCCTACATTGCGCGAGCTTTGGGCCGGTGTGCCGATGGGGCGAGGGCACGATCCAATCGTACCGAAGGACACTCCCGAGATACCTCTGCTTTTTGGTGCAATGTCCCCGGTAGGGATGGCGCGAATGGCGATGTGGGGCAGGGGATACATCGGGCCCGGACTGCCTGCAACCGTAGTTTCCCCGTTCTTCGACGGCGCGCGTGCGGCGTGGCAACAGGCGGGCCGTGCTGGGGAGCCACACCTGGTAGGCGTCGCCTACTACGGTCTTGCCGACGACGATGGCGCGCGAGCCTATGTCGCCGATTACTATTCGGCGACACCAGATTACGTCGACACAATGGTCTCTGGCGTCGCGACTAGCGCGCGAGAGGTCGCCTCCGTCCGGGATCGTTACGAGGATATGGGCGTACACGAACTCGTCTTCTGCCCTACGTCACCCGACGTGGCCGAGATTGGCAGGTTGGCTGACGCTCTCCGGCTGTGACGGCGCCGCCCGACTCTATTGGCGAGGCCCGCCGTGTCGGTTCCGGTTGAATTGTGAGCAGCCTGTTCCGGAACTACCTGCTCACTATTCGACCAATCAACAAGGCGTAAGTCACCCTCACGTGCGTTTCGCTGGCGGCACCGCGCCGGCCACCGTCACCGACGATCCCCGGCGCCGCGCCGGGGATCGAGACCGTGCAGACGGCCGGTCCGGGTATCGCTTCCCGAACCGGTGTTGGGATCTGCTGGGCGAATTTTTGGCGTTGGCGTGAGCGCATCGGTCGGTAGGTGTCGCCACCAGGGGAAATGCCGAGGCCAATGACAGCCCGTGGCTGGACTGGCCATCTGGCGGATACCGCGGAGGGCGGCGACTGGGCAGGCTCAGGGGTGAATGGGTGTCTCGGGTCATGCGTTCAACACACCGGGATCAGGAATCGAATGGAGCGAAGGCATGACGATTGATCAGTACTACCTTCTGGGGCGCTCAGGGTTGCGGGTGAGTCGCCTCGCCCTGGGCACCATGAACTTCGGGCTGGCTGGATATCACGCCGCCTACGGCAAGACGATCGACGAGTCGCGCCCGATCCTTCAGCAGTATCTGGATGCGGGCGGCAACTTCATCGACACGGCGGATATGTACACCGCCGGAGAGAGCGAGACGATTCTCGGTCAGCTGTTGGAGGAGACCGGTTCCCGTGATCGGGTCGTGTTGACCAGCAAGTTCACCAACAGCATGTTCCCGGGAGACCCCAATGGCGGCGGCAATGGCCGCAAGCACATGATGCGCGCCGTCGAAGCTTCGTTGCGACGGCTCAAGACCGACTACTTGGACGTGTACCTGCTGCACACCTGGGACCGCATCACTCCTGTCGAAGAGGTCATGCACACCTTCGACGACCTGGTGCGCTCCGGAAAGATTCGCTACGCCGGAATCTCCGACACCCCGGCCTGGTATGCGGCGCAGGCGCAAACCTACGCATTGGAGAACGGGCTCACCCCGCTGATCAATCTGCAATTGCCGTACTCCCTCATCGACCGCACCATCGAACTCGAGCACATACCGTTGGGACAGGCCCTCGGTCTGGGGGTCACCGCCTGGAGCCCTTTGGCGCAGGGGTTCCTCAGCGGCAAGTACCACGCCCAGGACAAAGGCTTCGGTGGGGACGGACGTCTCAGCGTCACCGGCGGCACCGGCGTGGCACTGACGGACAGGAACTGGCAGCTGCTGGCACCGCTGTCAGAGGTCGCCGACAAGCTGGGAGTGACGATGGCGCAAGTCGCCATCAACTGGGTAGCTACCCAACCCGGCATCGCCGCGGCCATCGTCGGCGCCAGCAGCGCCGAACAACTGGCGGGCACGATGGCTGCGCTGGACTTCGAGATCCCGGCCGACCTTCGGGCCACCCTCGACGAGGCCGGTGCTCCCGAAATGCAGTCGTTCTACTCGATGTTCACCCCCCAGTACCAGCAGCAGCTCATCAGTACCGGCACCAAGGTGGCCGATAAACCTGCCGGATACGCTCTTGGAGTGCGCAATTGGGTGTAAGTAAGCCCGAAGTCGTCGAAGAGCTACGCACGCTGTTCCTGTTCGAGACGCTCACCGATACCCAGTTCAACACACTGTGCCGCCATGGTGAGGTCCGTACATTGGAGCCGGGCCCTCTGCTGTGCGAGGGTGACCCCGCGCAGAAATTGTATGTGCTTGTCAACGGGGAAGTCGCCCTGTCCAAACGCGCCGCAGGCACCGACATCGAAGTGCTCAGAACGGAGCAGCCCGGGGTGTTCTTCGGCGCGGTCAACGCGGTCGTGCCCGGAGCCCAGGTCTACGACATTTCCGTGTGCGTGGTCGCGCCGTCGCGAATGTTCGTCATCGACGCCTGCGTCCTCGGTCGGTTCATGCACGAGGAGTTCACGATGGCCAGCCACTTCCTGATTGGCACACTTCAGGGACAGCTGACACTGACCCGGGTGGTCGGCCCGCACGACCGACTGGCACAGCTGAATGTGCTGACCGCCGGCTTGACGCACGAACTGAACAACCCGGCCTCAGCAGCCCAACGCGCTGCCTCGCAACTAGATGCCCGCGCCGCAGGCGCGAGGCGGGCGTTGCTGTCCGCTGCGGCCGACACTGCACTGAGTCCAGCGGCCATCGCCGCCCTGGACGAGATGGGAGCAGCTGCCGTCGAACTGGTGTCGGCGATGCCGCGGCGATCATCGCTGTATGAGGCCGAAGCCGAGGAAGCCCTCGAAGACTGGCTCCACACCCGCGGCATGGCTCAGGCCCGCAACGTCGCGGTGGACTTCGCCGAAGCTGGCTTTGACGTGTCCTGGTTGGAGTTGGTGGCGAGGCGTGTCGAGGGGGTCGGCCTCGCGCTGACCACCGCGCTGCCGTGGTTACATCACGCCATTCACACCACGGTGTTGACGAGGCAGATCATGGACTCAACTGCTCGAATGACTGCGCTGCTGACCCACGCTGCGCAGTACACACAGTTGGACCGGTCACCGTTCGACGTCGCTGACGTGCGGGTACTGCTGAGCAGCACGGTGGCGATGCTCGCACACCGGCTTGCCGGTGTCACCGTCGTCATGGCGTTCGATGACGACGTGCCGGTCATCTCCTGCTGGCCGGCCGAACTCAACCAGGTCTGGACCTGTCTGATCGACAACGCGGTCGACGCCATCGGGGTAGGCCCGGGCACTCTCACGCTGCGCGCACGGCGGCACGGCGGCGGTGTGTGCGTCGAGGTGTGCGACACCGGGGCCGGGGTGCCCGGCGAGCTGCGCCAACAGATCTTCGACCCGTTCTTCACCACCAAGCCGTTCGGCTCAGGCCAGGGGCTGGGGCTGGACTTAGCGGGCCGGGTGGTCCGCAAACATCGGGGACACCTGTGGGTGGAATCGCAGCCAGGTGACACCCGGTTCATCACCGTTCTACCCGGCGGCCGTGATGACCTCGGCGGCTGACACCACCTGGCTAGGATCTGCGGCATGTGTCGGCCGGCCGCAGATCAGGGGTGACCCTGGGGTGAGCGCAACGAGGCGACCGCGGCGGGCCCCGTTGATCGGGCGGGGGGTTGAACTCTCCGCCCTGCAGAGCCTGCTCACCGACGTCCGGTCGGGTGCGAGCCGGGCCCTGGTGATCCGCGGCGATCCCGGAGTGGGCAAGACCGCCCTGCTCGACGAATTCACCGCTCATGCGCCGAACTGTGTCGTCCTGCGTGCCAGCGGTGTCGAGTCGGAGATGGAACTGGCCTACGCCGGCATCCAGCAACTCTGCGCGCCACTTCTCGATCACGTGAATCACCTTCCACCGCCGCAACGCGAAGCGCTGAGTACGGCGCTGGGGTTGACCGCAGGACCGGCGCCGGACCGGTTGATGATCGGTCTGGCCGTCTTGGAGGTCTTCGCCGACGCCGCCGAGCAGCGGCCTCTGCTGTGCATTGTCGACGACCTGCAGTGGCTCGATCAGGCGTCGGTTCAGGCCTTGACATTTATCGGACGCCGACTTGATGAGGAGTCGGTGGGCCTGATCATTGCCACCCGCAGCCATCACCCCGGAATGCGTACTCTGCCCAGGCTGGAACTGACGGGCCTAGCTGATGCCGATTCGCATGCCTTGTTGGACACGGCTTTGACCGCACCGATGGACGAGCGTGTGCGCGCGCAGCTGGTCGCTGAGACTCGCGGTAATCCCCTGGGTCTGCTGGAACTACCCCGAGGTCTGTCCGCGCAGGACCTGGCGGGCGGTTTCGGGTTGCCCGCTGCAGCGGAGCTGTCGGCGGCGGTGGAGGAACGCTTCCGCCGGGAGGTAGCGGCGTTGCCCGCCGATACCCAACAGCTGCTGCTACTCGCGGCTGCCGAGCCGTTGGGCGATCCCGCGTTGTTGTGGCGCGCCGCAGTTCGCCTCGGAATCGGAACCGACGCAGCGACACCGGCAGTGCACTCGGGGTTGGCGGACTTCGCGATACGGGTGCGGTTCCGTCATCCATTGGCGCGTTCGGCCACCTACCGATCGGCGCCGCTGCGCGCCCGGCAGGAGGCCCATGCTGCCCTCGCCGCCGTTACCGACGAGCGGGTCGACCCGGACCGCCGGGCGTGGCATCGTGCGCAGGCCGCCCCCGGGCCAGATGACACCGTTGCCGACGAGCTTGACTCCTCGGCGGGCCGGGCGCGGGCGCGCGGTGGGTTGGCGGCGGCCGCAGCGTTCTATCAGCGGGCCGCCCTGTTGACGATGGATCCGGCTCGGCGCACGGCACGTGCGCTGGCAGCTGCGGCGGCGAATGTGGAAGCGGGCGCGCTGAATTCGGCAACCGAATTGCTGGCGATGGTGGAGCAGTCTGCGATCGACGTGGCACAGCAGGCTTACGTCGACCTGCTGCGCGCGCAGATGGCTTACGTCACCGGTCGAGGCCGCGACTCACCGGCGCTGCTGCTGCGGGCAGCACAGGGACTCGAAGGAGTCGACGGTGACCAATCACGGGACACGTACCTGGAGGCGATGTCTGCGGCGGTAGAGGCGGGACGATTTTCCAGTGGTTGCGGTGTGCGCGACATCGCTTACTCGGTCAGGCAGTCCCCGGTGCAGTCCAGTGGCCGCAGCACCGATCTGATCCTGGACGGCTTCGCGCTGCTGTACACCGAAGGGCACGCCGCGGCGTTGCCGACGCTGCGTGCCGGTGTACGGGCCGCCCGCGGCGACCGGTCGACGCAGGAGCGGTTGCACCTGCTGTGGATGGCGCACGTCGCCGCGATCGTGAACTGGGACGACGACAGTTGGTTTGCGCTCTCGACGAGTCATCTCGACCTGGCCCGCACGTCGGGGGCGTTGAGTGAGATGCCGCTGGCGTTGAGCGCGCGTGCGGTGATTCTCTTGTTCACCGGTGACTTGACCGCAGTGACCACGTTGGTTGATGAGTTCGAGGCGGTGGCCGCCGCGACGGGTGATGCGTTCACGCCGTACCCAGCGTTGACTCTCGCTGCGTTCCGCGGTGACCGCGCGGAAGTGGACAGGTTAGTGCGTCGAGCGGCCGCTGACGTGGCGCGGCGCGGCGATGGCGGCGGACTCACCGGATATGAACGGGCCCAGGCCGTGGTGCACAACGGGATCGGTGACTACCGCGCCGCAATGGAGGTCGCCAAACGCAATGCCGACAGCTCCGCCGATTTCGGTGGTACCGCGTGGGTTCTGGCTGAACTGGTCGAGGCCGCGGCGCGCTGCGGCGAACCGGTGATCGCGCGGCAGGCCCAGCAGCGTCTTCGCGAGTACACCAGTGTGGCTGCCTCGGATTGGGGGTGCGGAATGGAGGCGCGCACCCGGGCGATGGTCACTGACGGGGAGTCCGCCGGCGCGGCTTTCGAAGAGGCGATTGAGCGCTTGGGCCGCACCCGCATGCGCGCCGAACTCGCCCGCGCCCACCTGCTGTACGGGGAATGGCTGCGACGCCGACGACGGCGCGTCGAGGCGCGGACGCAGTTGCGCCTGGCTCACACCATGCTCGATGAGATGGGCATGCAGGCGTTCGCGGAACGGGCGCGCCGTGAGCTTCAGGCGACCGGGGAGACCGCACACAAACGCGAGATGTCACCGGGTGCCGGACAGCTGACACCACAGGAAGCTCAGATCGCGAGGCTGGCTTCGGAAGGACTGTCCAACATCGACATCGGCGCACGCCTGTTCATCAGCGCGCGGACCGTGCAGTATCACCTGCGCAAAGTATTCGCAAAACTCGACATCACCTCGCGTACCCAGTTGCATCTGGTGCTGCCGCCATCAGGGCACGTGTGACGCGCATCGGTGACCAGCGTGATGGCGGATGCGGACGGCTTCGTCTGTGCGGGATCGTCAATCCATGCCGCAGGATCTCGACACCCTCCCCGAACTCGCTGAGCAGTATCAGCGCGACGTGGTGCCGCTTCTGCCGCGGCTGTCGGGCCGAGCGCGGCAGTTGACCCGCAATTCGCACGATGCCGAAGACCTGCTGCAAGAGACCATGCTGCTGGCTTACCGAGGATTCCATTCCTACCGGCCGGGGACCAACTTGAAGGCGTGGCTGTTTCAGATTATGCAGAACCGTTGGATCAGCGTCAACCGCAGTAGAAGCTGCCGTCCAGGTGAAGTCCTGTTGGGCACTTGCAGTGACGAGCAGTTGCTGGCCGCCGACGACGTGGTGTTGGAGCTGTTCATCGACACCGACCTGCGCGCGGCACTGATGGGTCTCGACGAGGGCGTGCGCGCAGTGGTATTTCTCGCCTACTACCGCGACCTCCCGCACAAGGACATCGCCAAGGCCTTGGATCTGCCCGTCGGAACGGTGATGTCGCGGTTGCATCGTGGTCGTTCTCAGCTGCGCAGGACCATCAGCGCGTAATGAATGCCGCATCGCGACGGCACGTTATATGACAGCGAGAGTCCAATAGTCCTTGAGGAGAATCGAATGCGCAGCGTACGAACACCATTGGCCGCTCTGACTGCATGGGTGTCACTGTTGGCGCCGGGTTGCGCGGTCAGCAACGCAGAACCGGCCACCGGTCAGGAAGTGGTCCGAGACATCCTGCAGACCACCGCGATCGAAGCGCCGGTGCCACAGAACGCAGTCACCGGCCTGGTGATCTTCCCCCCGGGATCCTCAGCGGGACATCACATCCACCACGGCGTTGAAAGCGGCTACGTCCTCAGCGGGGAGCTGGAGATCATCAAAGACGGTGAGCCCCCACGTACCTATGGTCCCGGCGAAACGTTCGTAACCACACGCGATCACCCGCACATCTCCCAGAACACGGGCCCGGTCGAAGCGCGCGCAATCGTCACCTGGATCGTCGATGCCGGTGCCGCATTGACCACGCCGGTGCCTGAGACAGGCCAGGAGCTCCAGTGACTCGCGGCGCGGCTCCACTCAACGGGCGCCGGTCAGTACATCGGTAGGCCCGCATCCAGACCCAGATGAACTCGACCGGCGATTTCGAGATACTGGTCGGATTGAAGTGCGTGCTGGGCCAACGCCATTCCGTCGCGGCACAGCCCTTCGAGCCTGTGCGAGCGGTAGAGCGCCGCCGACCCTGCGAGGCGGTAGGCCGTCACGAAGATCTCCGTGCAGACCTCGGCGACGTTGCTCATCGCTGCACGCAGTCGGGCCCGTTGGCTCGTCGTTACCGTCGCCGCAGCCTGCGCAGATTCCTGCAGCGAACCAGCTGCGTCGTGCAGGAGCAAACGCGCCGCCGAGAGTTGAGCGTCAGACTTCGCGACCAGGTACTGAACGCGCGGATTGTCGGCTACTTTTCTGGCGGTGACCACCGTGACGAGTTCGTCTAGCGCCGCGGTAGTGACGCCCAGCAGCACCGCCGAACAGCCCGGGAACACGATCGAGGGCAGGTAACCCCGGTAGAGCGCACGGTTGATCACCGGCGCGCCGGCGAGCGGCGCCGCCAAGTCCTCAGCGATGAACGCATTATCGACCACCACGCCGTTGCTGCCGGTAGCCCTCATCGCCGTGACATCCCAGGTGAAGTCAATGCTGAACTGCTCGCGGTGGGCCATGACGAACCAAGGCTGCGGCATGCCGTCCTCGCCGGTCACGGGTGTGCCGTTCTCGGTGATGATCACGGCCAGCAACACCCAGTCTGCGTAATCGACGCCGCTGACGATGGGCCAACGGCCGGAGAGCCGGTATCCACCGCGGACGCGTTCGGCGGTTCCGGGTGTCCCGGAGTTGGCCAGCAGTGGTTCTTGAGTGCCGGCAAAGATCCGGCGCGCTCCGCTGTCGGGCAGCAGCGCGGCGACGAAGCCCATGTTGAGATTCCAGACCAGCGCACCGGTCGAGGCGTCGATGCGGCCGAACTGTTCGTATACGGTCAGTGCGGTAGTCAAAGGTGTTTCCCAGCCGCCGAATTCGCGCGGTGTGAGGAGCCGGAAGGCGCCGGCGTCACGCAACGCAGTGCACACGCGGGTAGTCATGTTGCCCTGCGCCTCGGCTTCGGTGGCATCAGCCTCGATGACGGCGCGCAATGCGGCGGGAAGGTCGGTGGCGCCGAGTTGAGGTGTCGTCATCATCGACCTACCGGGCTCCCAGTAGCCCGGCGAACGACTTCTTCAACGTGGCGGGTGCGGCCACAGGCAGCAACGCCGCCAGCGCCTTGCGTGTGAAACCGGCGGGCTGTCGGGTCAGCTCGACCTCGATGCGGGTGCCACCTCCGGGTGCGGGTGTGAGGCGAAACAACCAACCGCCGCCGGGGCCGAACACCTTCGAATCGTGTGTGGTGACCGTGACCGTTCCGTCGGCGTCATTCCAGTCGTAGCGTGCTCGCTCCCACGCCGACGCGGTTCCCTCGGTGACTTCTGCCCAAGTGTCGCCCAGGCTGTGTACCTCGAAGTGTTCGGAATCGATGGTCGGCCACATCTGCGCTCGTCGCGGGCTGAAATCGGTGAGGACGGACATCACCTGAGCCGGGTCCCAGCGGGAGTCGATGTGGAAACGGACAACGGGCATTCGGGTGTCACCTTCGCGTCGGTTGGGGCGTCTGTTCTCTACAACGCAGCGGCCCCGGATCGCATGCGCGCAGCAGGATTGTTCGAAGGAGAGGTTGGCCGCCGCTACGCCGTGCTCACATGGCGTGCACCGCGGTCACGGCGTCGGCGAAGGCTGCCGGCGCTTCCTGGGGCACGTTGTGCCCAATTCTGTCGAGCACTCGGTGCGAGTATGGCCCGGTGAACATGCCGCGGTAAGCCTGCCCATTCTTGTTCGGGCCGTCGAAGTCACTGCCGATCGTGATGGTGGGCACTGCGATGGTAGGGCTGGCGCCCAGAAGCCGATCCAATTCGGTGTATCGGGGGTCGCCGTCGGCCAAGCTCAGGCGCCACCGGTAATTGTGGATCACGATCTGCACGTGATCGGGGTTATCGAAGGCCGTCGCGCTGCGATCGAAGGTCGCGGTGTCGAAGTTCCACAGCGGTGATGCCTGCCGCCAGATGAGCTCGTTGAAGTCGCGGGTGTTGGCGCGATAACCATCCTCGCCGCGCTGGGTGGCGAAATAGTACTGATACCACCATCCAAGCTCGGCGGCCGGCGACAAGGGACGGAGGTTGGCAGCGAGGTTGACGATGAGATACCCGCTGACCGATACCAGTCCCACACAGCGTTCCGGCCACACCACGGCAACGCAGTCGGCGACCCTGGCACCCCAATCGAAACCAGCGAAGATCGCGCGATCAATCTGAAGTGCGTCCATGAAGTCGACGGCGTCCTGGGCCAGCGCGGCCTGTTGCGCAGTTCGCATCTCGGACTCCGAGAGGAACCTTGTGGAGCCGAAGCCACGCAGATAGGGGATCAGCACTCGGTAGCCGCGCGCGGCGAGCAGCGGAGCCACCTCGACGAAGCTGTGGATGTCGTAGGGCCAACCATGGAGCAGGATCACCACCGGCCCGTCGGGTGGTCCCACTTCGGCGTAGCCGACGTCGAGGACGCCGGCCTGAACCTGATGAAGTGCGGTGAAGGTGCCGGCTTGCGGCGCCGCGCCGGCGCTACCCGGCAGGGTCGAGGCGGCGATCGTCAAGCCCAGCCCGGTGGCGAAGGCGCGGCGTGTCAGTGGTTCCATCAGTCGCGTCCTGCCTCGATGATCTTCTCCGCCAACCCGACTGGGTTGGTGTACATCAACTCGTGCCCGCCCGGTAACTGCACCAACCGGTAGACACCCAGACGGGCGGACAGTCTCGGGTGCCATCCCCACTCACCGGGTGGCAGCGCGATGTCCTCGGTGCCCATGAGCCAACTGCGCGGGATGGTCAGCTTGTGGAACGCGGTCAGATCGACGGGCTCTGTCAACATGCTGTAGGGCTGCGGCGACAGTCTGTTGTATACCCACTGCGCGGTTTCCAGTCCGGCGTCGTTCATGAACGTTTCCCGGAACAGGGCGAACGGCATCATCACGGTGTTGTCGCCGGACTTGGCTGCCAGCTCACCCAAGATCTGCCGGGCGTGCGGCGGCCACACATCCATCACACTCTCGCCGATGTCAGGCACGATGGCGCTCCAGAACACCAGGCGCCGGATGCGATCGGGGACCACCTCGGCAGCCTTGGCGACCAGGGTGCCCCCGACGCTGTGGCCGAGCAGAATGACGTCACTGAGGTCACGTTCGGTGATGTAGTCGACAACCGAGGTGACCGACTGCGCAAGCGACACCCGCTTGTCTGCATTCTTGCCGTGGCCGGCCACAGTAGGTGCATGGGCCTGATGCCCGAGCTCGACAAGGCGTGCGAGCACCGCATCGAAGGCGGTGCCGTCATGACTGGCGCCGTGCACTAGGACGAACGTGGGCATGCGCATCCTCTCCATGACTTGTTCTCCTCAGCGTGTAACGCAGGATGCACCAACTACATTCATGCGTGCGCGGCCCACCGGTCGGGCGTAGCATCGCCGCTCATGACTGACGCTGCGGGGCTCCACGCCATCGGCAACACCCCTCTAGTGCGGCTGGGAACGCTCGGAGGCGCCGAGAGCGCAGAGGTCTGGGTCAAGATGGAGGCCGCGAACCCCACCGGCTCGTACAAAGACCGCATGGCGCTGACGATGATCGCCGTCGAGGAGGCCGACGGCCGGCTCGCTCCAGGACAGCCGGTCGTGGAATAGACCGGTGGCAGCACCGGATCCCGCATCGAACGTGCGGATGAGCTGCACCGACGGACCGAATTCGGTCCGTCATCAACGTCGTCTTGGCCCGCTACGCGACGCGCACGGGCAGCCGGACCGGTCCGTCGGCAGCTGCTGGGAGGCCACCGACGGCGCCAGCAGTGTGAGCCCGTGGGCGTCGGTGTACCGGAAACTGCGGTGTAGACGGTGACATGCATCGGCCCTTTAGGCTCGCCTGATGATCGATGGCCAAGGGCGAAGCGCAGCCGTCTGTGTGTTTTGTGGTGCTTCAGAGGGGAATCGGCGGGTGTTCGTCGACGCAGCGCGTGAGTTGGCTGAGGTTCTCTCTGGTGAGGACCTCGGCCTGGTGTACGGCGCGGGTGGTGTCGGGGTGATGGGTGCATTGTCGGAGGCGATGCTGCGGGCCGGGGGTCGTGTCGTGGGCGTCATTCCGCGTGATCTGGTGCAGCGAGAGATGGCGCGTCCTGATCTGGACGATCTGCGGGTGGTGGGGTCGATGCACGAGCGCAAGAAGTTGATGCACGACTTGTCGGATGGGTTCGTGGTGTTGCCGGGCGGGTTGGGGACCTTCGAGGAGTTCTTCGAGGTGCTGACGTGGGCGCAGTTGGGGTTGCACGACAAGCCGATCGCGGTGGTCGATGTCGCGGGGTACTTTCAGCCGTTGCGCGCGATGATCGCTCATTGCGTCGCATCAGGTTTCGTCAGCGAGGAGGATCGCAATTTGGTGACTTTCCTGGATTCGGTGGGTGATGTTCGCAGCTGGCTCCGCGATCGACTGGTCGGGTGAATACCGTGGTTGCCGTTGCCGACCGGGGTCGGCAACGGCAACCACGGTGTCCTCTCGGGGTGTTGGGCGGTTAGGGGATGATCTTCTGCGCCCGGAGGTCGTCGAACAGGTTGCGGAACATCTCCTCTGTGTCGATGTACTCATGGAAGCCGGCTCGGCGGATCTTGGAGGAATCGGCGAAGAAGTCGTAGTCGTAACCGAAGACGTGATCACCGAACGGCCAGGTGGATACCTCGTCGTAGGTGTACTTCAGGCCGTACTTCTGCGCCATGCGGTCCCAGAGGTCGTCGTGGCCTGCCATGGCTTCGGTAAGCGAGAAGTGCAGCGGGTCACCGACTTCGATGTCGAAGTACTTCGCGATCGCCGGCCAGAGCTGGTTCCACCGGAACAAGTCACCGTTGGCGACGTTGTACTCGTCGGCGCCGCTGCGGGGGTTGGTGGCGGCCCACACGGTCGCCTTGGCCAGCAGCGAGGCGTCGGTCATCTCCATGAGGGTGTGGTAGGCGCCGGGCTTGCCGGGGAAACGCAGCGGCACACCGAGTTCCTTGGAGATGGCCGCGTAGACGCCGATGACCAGCGCCAGGTTCATCGGCGTGCCGATGGCCGATCCGCCCACGACCGAGGGCCGGATGGCCGACCAGGTCCAGCTCTTGCCCTTCTGGCGTTCGACGACATACTTCTGCTGTTCGATGTTGTATTCCGGGGAGGCATGGGTGCCGTCGGATTCCTTGGCCGGGGTCTTGAACTGGCCGAGGTGGGCGCCGTAGACCTTGTAGCCCTGCATCAGGCTGATGTGCTGCAGGTCAGTGGCGATCGGTTCGACGACGTCGACGACGTTGGTGAGCAGCGCCAGGTTGGGGGCCACCATTTCGGCCCAGGTCGGCGCGGCGATGAACCCGCTGAAGAAGATGTGTGTGACCTCGGTGAGGTCACCCAGTTTGGCGCGGGTGTCGTCGGCGTCGAGCAGGTCGACCGAGATGTAGCGGGTGTCTGGGCTGTCGGTCCCGCCGCGGCGGGACAGGCCGATGATCTGCCAGTCACCCTGGGATTGCAGTTCTTCGACGAGTGTGGTGCCGACAACGCCGGTGGCGCCGATGATCAGGGCGGTCTTGGTGTGGGCGGTCATGCTGTGTCCTTCTTTGTTGGTGGTGTGGGGTGTTTTCGTAGTGGGGTTAGTCGGCGAGGGCACGGCGGCCTCCGGCTACTTCGAGGACGACGCCGGTGATGTAGCTGGCCTCGTCGGAGGCGAGGAACACCACGGGTGCGGCGATTTCCTCGGGTTCGGCGATGCGTCCCATCGCGGTGGTGTCGGCGATGGACTTCAACGTCACCGGGTCCATGTCGTCGGTGCCGGCCGAGCGGGTCGGGCCGGGTGCGACGGCGTTGACGCGTATCCCTTTGTCGGCGTATTCGGCCGCCCACACTCGGGTGAGCTGTTCGAGGGCCGCCTTGGACGCGGCGTACATGCCGGTGCCGGTGGTGGGCACGGTTGCGGCCAGGGTGCTGATGTTGACGATGGATCCGCGGCCTCGACGCGCCATGCCCGGGGCGAGGGCCTTTACCAATAAGTACGGAGCCCGAGTGTTGAGGTCCATGTGCAGGGCGAAGCGTTCGTCACTCATCTGCGCGGTCGTCAGGAACTGGTAGACGCCGGCGTTGTTGACCAGAATGTCGACATCGCCAGCCTCGGCGGCCAGTCGTTCGACGTCGTAGCCGTCGCCGAGGTCGGCTCCGACGAATCGGGCCCGGCCACCGGCGGCAGTGATCTCGTCGACGACTTCGCGGCCGCGCGCGGGGCTGCGCCCGTGAAGCACGACGCCTGCGCCTGCGGCGGCCAGTTGCAGTGCGATGGCGCGTCCGATACCGGCGGTGGCGCCGGTGACCAGGGCGGTCCTTCCTGATAACCCAGCCATCTCAGTCTCCTTGTCATTGAACGGGTGCTGGACTATTGAAGGAACCTTCAACTAAGCGGGCGCATTCCCTGCCCCGCGTACCGTTGTTGATGCAGGAACCTGAAACGACCGGAGGTGGCACGGTGCAGACCGAGCTCGACGAGTCCGAGGTGGCCCTCGGAGACCCGGAGTCAGTGGGTGCGTTGGCCTATCGACTGAAACTTCTCGACAATGCGCTCGTAGCTCGCAAGTCTGCAGCCGTGCGTGCTCTCGACCTCACCGAATCGCAGTGCAAGGTCCTCACCCTGCTCGCCGACGGCGTACCGAAGTCGGCCACCCACCTCGCGCGCGAAGCGCTCGTCACATCACAGACCATGACGGGGATCGTCAAGAACCTGGAGGTCAAGGGGCTGGTGACGCGTCACCCGTCCCCAGATCACGCCCGCGTCATGCTCATCTCGCTGACCGAACTCGGGGTCACACGCGCCGATCAGGCACACGAACTGGCACGGCACGTCGAAGCCGCTCTACGGAATGCGATGTCGGACAACGACTATCAACGTCTGCTTCGGCTACTGGAACAAGCCGTAGACCTCGCGCCGGCCCTTGACATCGACAGCTAGCACGACGACATCCGCCGCAGCGACGGCGGCGAGGCCGTCCACCGGGTGCTCGGCTCCATCTTCGCTCCCATCATGGCTGCGGGGGTTCATCCGAGCGCGACGGTGTACTTCTTCGGCTCAGCGGCGGCTCATTCTGGCCGCCGTCGCCCCTGGGACGGAGCCAGGGCGACGTTCTCGACACTTTCGTCTACATCACGATCGAGACGGGGCGCTGGTCGACGGTGACGGTCGACGGCCAGGTCCTTGGGGGATTCAGGCGTGTCGGCGCCGCGATTCGACGACGATCAGCCAGATTGCCGCGATCAGGAAGTAGAACGCGCCGAACGCGGCGTACGGAGCGATGACGGTGATCTGGGGCGCGGCGTCTGCTTGGGCCTTGGCGACGAATCCCACTCCGGCAGCGGTCGACTGGAGGCCACTGAGGATCATGGGCCATTGCCCGCCGCTACGCTTCCAGCGCCTTGCGGCGGTGGCCAACTGCAACAGACCCGTCAGGCCCGCCCACACCCCGAAGACTCCGAGGACGGCATTCATGCCCTGGGTGAGCGCGACGATGACGGCGACCGTCGTCACGGTGCTGACCACCAGGTTGAACGCTTGTGTCGGGTTGCTTCGAAGTCCACCGTTGTGCTGTGCATCAACGACATTGGCGATCGCATCCCACGCCGGGTAGATCACGAGGAGCGCGGCGACGAGCGTGGCCGGACCGTCGGCCAAGCCGAACGCTGCCGCCACCCACACGACGGAGAAGCCGGCACGGGTGAGGTAGTAGCGCTTGAGCCACGCGTTGCTCTCGGCCAGGTCGAGCGTGTGGTCAACCGTTTCCGTCATGTGTTTCTCCTGGGTCCGTAGAAGGCGCAACGAACGGCCGCGCCGGCTCGGCGCGGTCACGCCGCATGCGTGTAGTCGTGTGACTACACGCAACCTACACTGAATGTAGTCGATCGACTACACCGCTGCGATGGGCCAGATCTGGGGACATCGGGATGCGAGACGGAATGTGGGCGATGTAGTTGATTCAGTCGGCGCCAGTAACTGTCCGGACCGGCGGTGTTCACCACGACGCGTCACAAGCTGTTTAAGGCAGCAGACCTATCGCGCCGATCTAGGCCGGCGGGCCATCCACGGCACGGTGACGCGATCACCCACGTTGACCTGGTGGCGCACGTGATGTTTGAAACCTGGGCCAGCCTTCTACCGGAGAAGTTCAACGCAAGCTGGGTGGACCCGAACGGAAATCCGGTTCAAAACAAGGTGAACCTGCAGCCTCGACGAGATTTGTGGCGCAACTGCCTGCATGGGGGATTCCCGAGCTTCAAACAGGACTCGCGGGGCTACGGCACGGGTGACTAAATGCGCGACCTCCGCAAGCTCCGCAACCGCGTTTCACACGCGCATAGCGGTCCCGCGCAGCCCGCTGTTCTGCATTTGCGGTGTCTCTGTTGAACTCTGACGCCAGATCGTCGTAGTGGACATCGAAGTCATCGGGCACAACGAGGTCGGGTAGTTGACCAAAGCAGCGTGTCAGCGGCTCCGAGGTGTCGTCGCCGTCGCTCCTCACGCTTCCAAGGTGGGGAGTTAAACGATGGTGTGTCGCAAACCCGGACGAGATCCAGGCGGTCTCAGATCTAGAGAATGTGGACGGCTCAGATCCTGTCTCGGCTCAGAGGTCATTGGGGTCTGGGCACAGTTCACCGATGGGCGCTGTGACGGTATTGGTGGCGGGCTCCACCCACACTGCGCGGTCGTCGACGATGCGCGGATCCAAGATGCGCTGACCGGCGATAGGCCACTGCACGAACTCAGAGCCGGTCAATTCGTACTGAACGTCGTAAGCCAGCCACACCAGTGCCTGCGTAGGCGAGGTGTCGAGCCGGTAGTCCACGCAGCGTTGATACACACTGACGTCGGCCTCACCGCGTGTATCGAAGCCCACTGCTATCCATTCGTCGGACACCTGGAAACACCACAACACGTTGGCGAAGGTGATCGGACGACCGTGCCGGCGACAGGCGAGGTCGCGGGTTACCGCGCGGGTGGCGGTGGCCCACGGGGCGGGGAGATCAGCCGGTGGGTCGCCGTCGACGGCGAACCGCCATGATCGATCCGGTACGGCGAACCGCCATGGCGGATCCGGTACGTCCCACGACATGACTACACCGTCGCAGCACAAAGGCGATGATGTCGAACGCATTTCGAACCGGCTCCGGTGTAATCGGAGATCAGTGGTGGGCGGTCGCTGTCGCCGAACCTACGCAGATCCGGAGCGATCACGCGGTACCTGGCGTCGCGAAGCGCCCAAATCTGGTGGCGCGCCGCGCAAGATTGGGAAATCCGTGCAGCTGACGCGCAACGAGCCGGGTCCCCCATCTTCGCCCGTTGGCGGGGTACTTCAGGAGCAGAGATCCAGTCCTCGGGAAATCAGCGCGCTGGTATCAGGGCCTGCGTCTACGGGCTGTCTCTCGCCGTTGATCTCACGTACCCCAGGGGTCCGGGAGGGCGGGGACGGGCGATGGCCCCGATGTCTGCGAATTGACCCGACTGCACTGCTTTACTGTTGAGGGCGTACTCCACGCCGTTAGCCGCGAAAGTCACCTGATACGAATACCGGCACCTCAACACGCCCTCGGAGACGGTGAGTGGCCACGGTCCGGCCGTCCACGTCGCGTCCGATACCGCAGTGGCAATCGGTGGGGGCGCTTCAGCTGACGAGTTCGAACATCCTGCTGCAGCCATGGCGCCGATCAGCCCGGCACCGGCGATCGCTGCCCTGATTCGCACAGTTCGAGTTTAACTTCGCAGCTAACTTAGACTGTCTCGTTTACTCGAGATTCGAGATCGATCAAATCCCGTCTCGGCCGTCGGTCCGCACTACGCTGTCAAGTTCGACGCGGTATCGCTCTACGCCCGGATACTTCTCGCCGAGCGAGGCCACCGTGAACCCCGTGGCTCTGTAGAAGCCGACTGCGTCGCGGTCCGTTTCGGCGATGACCGGCAGTTCAGGTGGCGCGGCACGTCGAACCTCCGCTAGTAACCGACGACCGACCCCCATACGCCGGGCGTGGGGGGCCGTGGCGACGTGCAACAGGACAACCGTGGTGTCGCCGATCACCCTGTAACCGGCCAGGCCGAGCGTTTCGCCCGCCAATGTCGCGATGAGGAGCCTCGCGCTGCTGGCATCTCGATACTGGCGGACCGCCTCGTCGACGCGGGACTGACCGCCTCCGGCTGCCAGCGCGAGCAGGCTGTGCACAGCGGCGTCATTGGTGATGTCGCTGGGCACAGCGAGACCTCGATCGGGCCGCCCTTTCCCCCGGCTTCGAGTCGAGGCCGCATCTCGGTGCTTTGCCAATCTCGTCAGAGGGCTTGCGGCATGTTCCGGAACCCGGTGGCCCACGATCCGCATGCGCTACGCGCGGTGACCGACACCCAGCTGCTTGAACTGGCGACGACGCTGTCGCTAGTGCACCGGCGGCTAGATGTCGCCACCGTGGCGCATCCATCCGCCGCCCAATCGCGCAATACATGAAAGTGATTCCAGCACAACAGAATACGATCGCCTTTTAAGGGTCGGGGTGCTCCCCTTCGTCGTCTTCGTGGAGCCAGTCAACGTCCTCGCTGAAAACTTCCGGCGCCGCCGCCGCAAGTTCGCGGAGTGTCTCATAACGGTCGGTATTGCAGATCGCGTCATCACGCACGGGACCTGAACGCGGCGCCGGCGACGACCGAGTGGCACGAAACTGGTGGATGCAGCACTGTCGTTTCAGCACATGAGAGTGGCCTCGCCTGGTCGGAGGCTACGTCGAGTCGTCGGCTGAAGCGGTGAGAAGGCGGGTGACCTGGAGGTCGACCGCGCGTTTCAGCTCCGCCTCCGGCACGTCCTCGAGTCCGGCGGCGGCGCGCACGAACGGGCCGAAGAGTCGCCAGCCCAGCCCTAGTGCCACGGTGTGCGCCACGGCGAGTCGTGCGTCGGCTTCGCTGTCGTGACAGTTCCGGAAGCGGTCGACCAGCGTGGCAACGGTGGGGAACTGCCGTTGCAGCTCGCCCGGGTCGTAACCGTCGAGGACGCTGCGCGCCAGTACCTTCCATTGACGTTCGATCAGCGTCTCGATGATCGCCGGGTCGGCGGACGCCTCTCGGGCTGAATCGAGTTCCCGGGCCAGGTGGTCGAGCACCGCGCCGACGAGCTGATCCTTGTTGCCGACGTGCCGAAAGATCAAGCCCTGGTTGACGCCGGACCTCGCGGCGACGTCGCGCAACGACGTGGCTGCGGGCCCGCGCTCGGCAAAGAGGTCCGCGGCATGCGTCAGCACCTTGGCGGTGGTGGCGGCCCGGCTGGAGCCGGTGGCCGCGCGCGGCTCCTCCTGCGGCGTGGTCATCCGACCAAGCTAGCGTGTAGGTTGGTGTAGTCGATCGACTACACCAGGGTCACGGACCACGAGGAGCCGTCATGACGACCACTCTGCCGACCGCGCCGGAACCGCCACACCCCACGGTGCTGCCTGGTTTTCCCGTCGTGGCAGGCCCCTTCGGGCATCTTGCCGTCGAGCGAGAGCGTCTTTCCGCACTGCGGTGGAAGCACTTTCACGCGAAGCAGATAGGTGCGACGTTGGGGGCGGAGATCTCCGGCGTCGACCTCGACCCCTCCCTCGACGAGGCGGTGATCGCCGAGATCCGCCGTGCACTGCACAAGTACAAGGTGCTGTTCTTCCGCGACCAACACCTGACTGGTTCACGGCACGCTGCCGTCGCCAGGCGCTTCGGCGACCTGGAGGTCCATCCCGTCCTCGCCAAGAGCGGTGACGAGGACACCCTCGTGCGATTCGAGAAGAATGCCGACACGTCCGGCGTGGAAAACCTTTGGCACCACGACGTCACCTGGCGCCCACTGCCCTCGATGGCAGCGATGCTGCACGCCGTCACGGTGCCCGACATCGGCGGGGACACCTTGTTCTCCGACATGTACGCGGCCTACGACGCGCTCGACGAGCAGACCAAGGAGGAGATCGACGACCTGTACGCAATCCACGACTTCACCCACGCGTTCGGGCCGCTCCTGAACCCAGAGGAGGCGGCAAGAATGCGCGCCACGCACCCGCCGGTGCGACACCCGGTCGTCTGCACGCACGCGGTCACCGGTCGCAGGCACCTGTACGTCAACCGGGCGTTCGTCAGCCATTTCGAGGGCCGAGACCGAGCAGAGAGCCTCGAACTGCTCGACCGACTCTGCAGGTTCGCCGACTACCCCGAGCATCAGGTCAGGTTCACGTGGTCGGTCGATGCGGTGGCTTTCTGGGACAACCGCGCGGTACAGCACTACGCGGCCAGTGACTACTGGCCCCAGGTTCGAATCATGGAACGCGCATCGATCATCGGGCCCGCGCCTGCACGTTAGGGGCCCGCAGGGGTGGGACGCCGGGACGGGCGACGTGACGCAGGCGACCGCCGCGGAAGTGGCGCGATCCAGCCGCCCATCGCGACACTCGGAAGGCCCTTCAGCGCGGGTCGACGAGTTTCACTTTGAGGAACTGCGGAATCCCGACGCGCTCATAGGTCCTTGCCTGCTTCGGTGAGATCATGGGCAATGCCTTCGACGCGTCGATCAACTCGGGTTCGGTCACGTCGTGGGTGACGCCATCAACCGATAACGTGGCCGTGCCGGCGGCAAACACGTTCTGCAACCAGTCCACGTGGGTCCCGTACGCGACCGGGATGACGTACCCCTCAGGGGTGCGCTGCGCTCCGACTGGCGTCGAGTACTGTTTGCCCGATTTCCTGCCGGTATGTCGAATGCTCGCGGCGTACGCGTTCTTTCGGCCGGCGAGTGGACGCATCAACGGGTTGAGCACGTACTTGTTGAAGACGCGAACTCCGCGCAGCAGAGGACGGGGCCAGGTTCCTGGAGCAATCGCCACGCCCCTGACGATACTCATCGATGGTGCGCAGGAACGTGTGGAAGGCGCACCGCCCCTCGGCCATTGACGTCTCCTACGTCCGAGTCGTCGGCGCGCGCAGCGTCTCCCAGTCGTGTTCGCGTTCCAACTCGCGGAGGCGGTCGGCGGCGCGGTGCCGCAGGAGCAGCGTCGCGCCGACACCGATCACCACGGCGCAGACGAGCGCGACCCACGAGAACCGCGAGAGCCACCGTTCGGCCGCGACGCCGAGGTAGTAGACCACCGCCGTGGTGCCACCGGCCCAGACGAGCCCGCCGGTGGCGTTGGCCAGCAGGAAACGGGGATAGGGCATGTGCAGCGCACCCGCCAGCGGCCCGGCGAAGATCCGCAACAGGGCGATGAACCGCCCGAAGAACACCGCCCACACGCCCCATCGGGTGAAGAACTGCTTGGCCAGCGCCACGTGGCCGACGCCGAAGTGCCGCGGGAAGCGTTGCCCCAACCGTTCGAAGAGCGACATGCCGAAGCGTCGGCCGATGGTGTAGCCGATGGTGTCGCCGACGACGGCGCCGAGCGTGGCGGCCGCCCCGACGGCCACGGGATTGATGTCCAGCGTGTGCCGTGAGGCCAGCAGTGCCGCGGTGACGAGGGCGATTTCCCCGGGCAGCGGTATGCCGAGGCTCTCGAGGCCGATCACGAGGGCCACGACGACGTAGACGGCGGTCGGCGGAATCGTCGCCAGCAGCGTATCGACGGTCATCACAGGAGGATGCACCATGCACGCCGGAGGTCGCTGCCGTCCTGGCCCGCGGCGCCGACCATCCGAACGGTCAGCCGGGTCGGTCCGTCGGCAGCTGCCGCGAGGCCGCCCACGACGCCAGCAGCGTGAGCCCGTCGGCGGTCGGTGTACCGGTGGCTGCGGTGTAGACGGTGAGGTGCAGGGTCGGTTCGTCGGGGAGGTTCATCGACTCGACGTCCAGGTCGAGCCGGCCGACCACGGGATGCCGCAGCCGCTTGCGGCCCGACCGGTGCCGTCGCACGTCCTGCGACGCCCACCGTTGTCCGAACACCTCACTGCACGTGGACAATTCGCCGACCAGCGCGATCAACTGCTCGTCGTGCGGGTTGCGGCCGGCTTCCATCCGCAGCTTCGCCGCCACGTCCCGCGCGATCTGGTCGTAGTCGACGAAGAAGTCGCGCGCCTCTTCGGGGCGCAGGTAGACGAACCGCGCGGTGTTCGCCGCCGGGTGCGAGTCGACCAGCACCGGGGAGAACAGTGCACGCGCCATCGAGTTGGTCGCGAGCACGTCGTAGCGTCCGTTGCAGATCCAGGCGGGTGCATCCGAGAGCGCGTCGAGCACCTGCTGCAGGGCCGGCCGCACCGTCACCGCCGACGTGCGCCGACGTGGTCGAGCGGTGACCCCCGATCGGCGTGCGAGGTGGAAGAGATGATCGCGCTCCGCGTCGTCGAGTCGAAGGGCGGCGGCGACGGCGTAGAGCACGCCGTCGGAGGCCCCGGCGAGGCGGCCGCGCTCCAGACGCACGTAGTAGTCGACCGAGACGCCGGCCAGCATCGCGACCTCTTCCCGGCGCAGACCCGCGACCCGGCGGTTCGTGCCGTACGCCGTTAGGCCGGCCTGCTCCGGGGCGATGCGTGCGCGTCGCGAACGCAGGAATTCCCGGATCTCGGTCCGCGGGTCCACGGTGGTCATGCCTTCACGGTAGGCGCGCGCCCACGGAGCGGGGAGGTCCTGCCGGAACCCCCTACGGCGTGCCCGTCGCGGTCGTGGCCACGCCGCCGTCGACCGGGATGACGGCACCGGTGAGGTAGGACCCGGCACGGCTGGCGAGGAACACGGCCACCCCGGCCATGTCGTCGTCCCGACCGAGCCGGCGCAGCGGAGCCGCGGCGGCGATGGTGTCGCCGATCGCCTCGATGGTGGCGTCCATCATCTGCGAGGGGAACACCCCCGGCGCGACCGCGTTGACGGTGACGTGCTGCGGGCCCAGTTCCCGGGCCAGCACCCTGGTGAGCTGGTGCAGCGCTGCCTTGCTGCTGGCGTAGGAGTAATTCGGCGATTGCGCGACGTGGATGGCGGCGATGCTGCCGACGTTGACGACCCGCGCGGGATCGTCGGCGGTGCCCGCCGCCAGCAGCGCGGGCAGCAGGGCCCGAACCAACCAGAACGGCGCCTTGAGGTTGAGGTCGAGCACCGTGTCCCAGGCTTCGTCGGGGAAGGTCGCCAAGGGTTCGCGCCACATCGCGCCCGCGTTGTTGACGAGGATGTCGAGGCGCTCCGAATCCGACGTCACGAGGTCGGCGAGGCGTCGGCACTCGGCGTGTTGCGACACGTCGGCGGGGATCGCCCGGACGTCGCCGAACGCGGACAGCTGCTGCTGCGCCGCCGCGCACGCGTCCGCACTGCGGGAGCTGATGACCACGCGCGCGCCTGCCTGCAGCAGACCGCGAGCAATCATCAACCCGATGCCCCTGGTCCCCCCGGTGACGACGGCGTACTTGCCCGTCAGATCGAAAAGTGCGGTGTGCGAGGAGGATCGGTTGGTCGTCATCCTCTCCACGCTGGCAGCGGCTCACCGCGGTCGGGAGACCCCGGTGTGCCGGGTACTGCGAGGCCCCCGCGCCGATGGACGTTCGGAGCGCGAGGGCGACCGGCACGGCGGCTGATCATGCATCCGAATGAACGACTGCGGGTGTGCTGGGGTGGCCGGCACGTCCTGAACGTCGGGCGCCAAGACGGGCTGTGAAAGGCGCGGTCCAAGAACAGATCAGCCAATCGAATGTCGGGGGACGTGCCTGTGCATGCGGTCGAGTTTCAATCCGGTGCCGGTGGGGGGTGAGAGGTGTTGGCCCGCTGCTCAGCCCGTTGCCACGGTGAGGTGCAGGCGATCGATGATGCGTAGTGCTTGTGCAGGGTCGCCGCCGTCGAAGACTGCAGCGTGTATTCCGCGCATTGCGCCGGTGATTTCTCGCGCCGCTGCCGGCACGTTGGTGTCAGGATCGATTGCCGCGCTTGCGCGGCACCTCTCCAGGATCTGCTCGACGGCCTGCTCGAAGGTGTCGTGCCAACGCTGGGCGAAACAGTCGGAGCGCGGAACTCCCAGGTCGCGGAACAATACGTGCGCCGACGGTGTGGCGTAGATGGCTTCGGCCGACAGCCGCAGGAAGGTGCTCAACTGCAGGAGCGGTGCAGTTGGCCATTGGGCGCCTTCGTAGTGGTGACGCATTGCCTCGACAAGGACCATGGCAGCGTTGTCGATCGCAGCGCGAAAGAGTTCGCGCTTGCTCTCGAAGTGGTGGAAGGCCGTTCGCAGCGCGACACCGGAGTGACGGGCAACTTCCTCGACCGTTATCCGGCCGTAGTCCTGATCGCGGAGCAATTCCTGCGTGGCGTTCATCAACCGCAGGTCGGTGGGAAGCGACCCCGTGCTGCCGGCGGTCGCGTCGCTGACCCATCGGTGCACGGTGGCAGCGTGCACACCGACCTCTTTGGCAACCGTCGACGCACTTTGGCCGCCGAGCACTCGCTCGACGGCCGCCTGCCGTTCGGCGGCGCCACGACTCGACCTACCGGCCATTCGACGATCGTACGAGCATCACCACTTGCGACTATTGCACTTGAAATGCAATAGTCGCATCATGGAGGCGGCGTTCGCGGCCCCGTGATCGCCCTCGGGCCACCGACACGCATTGGAGGCAGCCGTGCGCAATGACTACCGAACGGCGCGCGCGATGGTGACGGGTGCAAGCTCGGGGATCGGACAGGCCTTTGCGAAGGCACTCGCTGCGCGCGGCTGTGACCTGGTCCTGGTCGCCCGCCGCCAGGACCGGCTCGACCTGCTGTCCAACGAACTGGAGGCGCGACATGGAGTCTCGTGCACTTCGGTGGCCTTCGACCTATCGGTCCAGCACCCGGGAGCCCGATTGCGGCGGCTCGTCGACGGTGACGTGGACATCCTGATCAACAGCGCTGGGTTCGCCGTTCAAGGTGCCTTCATAGAGGGCGACGCGGCAGACTTCGCGCGCGTGCTGGCCGTCGACGTCGCAGCGGTCGTCGACCTCTGCCACGCCTTCTTGCCGGACATGGTCCGACGTCGTCGGGGCGCCATCGTGAACGTATCCAGCACGACTGCGTATCAACCGGTGCCGAGCCTGGCCGTCTACGCTGCGGCCAAGGCGTTCGTCCTCAGCTTCAGTCAATCGCTCTGGTACGAGACACGACGACACGGTGTCACGATCTTCTCGTTCGCGCCGGGACCCACCCGCACCGAGTTCTTCGACGTGATCGGCGAAACTGCCACTGCGGTGGGCCACATGCAGTCCGCCGACCAGGTCGCGGCGGCCGGCCTGCGAGCGCTTGATCGTCGCCGTACGCCGCCCTCTGCCGTGTCGGGACTCAGCAACACGATCACCGCTGCGCTGGCACGGCTGATCCCACGGCGTGTGCTGATGCCCGCGCTTGCACGGTCGCTGCGATCGGTGGGGCCGCAATGAAGACCACCAACATCGTTCATCGCACGACGGTCCCGTTGAATCCTGAAGGTAGGAGCACGTCATGATCCTGGTTACCAGCGCAGCGGGCGGTGTCGGACGTCCTCTGGTTCGACAGCTCGTCGCCAACGGACGAGTCGTGCGGGCGTTCGTCAAGAACGAGGACCAGGCGCGACGATCGCGGGCAGACGGGGCAGCCGAAACCGTGATCGGCGACCTGCGGCGACCGGGCGATCTGGAGAACGCACTGCGCGGAGCCCGGCAGATCTACCATGCAGCCCCCACCCAGCTAGTCGTCGAAGTGCCCGTGGCCGAACGCCTGATCGCGGCTGCCAAGGCGGAACGGCTCGATCAGGTCGTGTTCCACTCGGTCATCCACCCTGACATCGCCGAACTCCCGCATCATCGGCAGAAGCTCGAGGTCGAAGCGATGCTGCACGACTCGGGTCTGCCCGTGACCGTGCTTCGTCCCTCGCACTACATGCAGAACGTGCTGGACTTCTGGAACTTCTTCGGCGCGGGGCTGCTCCCGTACCCCACCTCGCCGCAGAGCCGCATGGGCGTGGTCGACGTCGACGACGTCGCCTCCGCGGCGGCGAACGTGCTGACCCGCCCAGGGGATCACATCGGCGAGACCTATGACCTGTCGACGGTGGAACTCACCCGCCATGACATGGCGCGAGTCTGGGGCCGAGTGCTCGGTCATCCGATGGTCGCCGTACGAATCCCCCCGCAAGCACTGACGAGTCCGCTGTCGGCGGTGGGTCCCTTCGGGCCTGCCATCGTCAAATCACTGCTGTCGACCAGATTGCGTTCCCTCTCCCACGTCGTTCGAGGACTGCGCGCGGCACCGAACACACGAGGGTTTCAAAGCTGGTCGCCGGAAGCGCAGGACACGTACGTGCAGATGATGAAGTACTACGACGTCCACGGACTTCCGGCAGGCCATCTTGACCATCTTCCGATGGTTTTGCGAAGGTCACCAACCAATTACGAGCAATTCGCTCGTCGTGTCGTGGCGTCGCGGCGAGTGGACGACGTCGTATAGAAGGTCTCATTCACGCGGCGGTCCAGACGAGTGCGCACTGGTCCCCGAAGACCCGGCCGCCGCCGGTCACGCGGAGACGTCGAGCGCTGCGCTGACGATCGCGTCGTCGTCGATCCCGTGGTAGCGGTAGACGGCGTCGAGGTCGCCCGCTTGGCCGAAGCCGCTGACTCCCAGTGACTTACAGCGGACCCGATTGACCGTCGCCAAGAAGTCCAGCGTGTGGGGATGCCCGTCGAGGACGGTCACCATGGGCGCGGCCCGCTCGGCGGGGAATACCTGCTCGAGGATCCACGAAGGTTCCTCCGCAAGGCCGGCGCGGGCGCGGACGGCGCGGTAGAGCAGGTCGGCACTGGTCACACACACCACCTCGGCGTCCACTCCCATGCCGGCAAGCCGCGCGGCCGCTCGGAGCGCCTCGGTCACCAAGGCGCCCATCACCACGATGGTCACTGCTGGACTGCTGGCAGTGCGCAACGTGTATGCACCGGCGAGCACGTGGCGGCGCCGCCGATCGCGGGCTGCGGGGTCCTGCGGAACGAGGGCCAACTCCTGGCGTACCGGGCGTGTGGACAGCCGAAGATACGACGAGGTCCCGTCGGGTCGACCCAGTCGGCTGATGCAGTGCAGCAGGATCCATTCGACCTCGACGGCGAAGGCAGGTTCGTAGCTCAGGCAACCGGGTTGTTCCAACCCCACGGACGGCGTCGTGATCGATTGGTGGGCGCCGCCCTCGGCGGCCAGCGTGACGCCGGACGGGGTACCGACGAGGATGGATTGTCCGCCGGCGTAGATACCGAACGACCAGGGTTCGAGGGCGCGTTCGACGAAGGGGTCGTAGAGGACGCCGATGGGGAACAGCGGTTGCCCCCACCTGCTCCAGGAGGTGCCGAGTTCGCCGAGCAGGCCCACCAGGTTGACTTCGGCGATGCCGAGTTCCATGTGCTGCCCCGTCGGCAACTCGCGCCAGTGCATCAGCGTGTCCGCGTCGTCGGCGAACCAGTCGGGCCGCGCGGAGGGTGACCACACCCCGACCTTGTTCAACCATCCGGCGAGATTCGTGCTGGAGCTGACGTCGGGGCTCACCGTCACGACCCGCCGCGCGACTTCCGGGGCCTCTCGGGTGAGGTCGAGCAACGTGCGCCCGAGGGCGCTCTGGGTGTTCGACACGGCAGGCGGGGTGCGGCCGAGGTCGACCGGCACGGCCGGCGGTTCGACCACGTGCACGTCGGGCCGGCGGAGACGTTCGGCGGTCTGCCGGCACAGTTGGCCCAACGACGACTCCGGATCGAAGCGCCGGAAGGGTTGCCGAAGGTCTTCGCCGAGAGTCGCTGCCAGCTCGGCGAATTGACCGTCGGTCAGCAGCGAGGAGTGATTCTGCGGGTGGCCCTGCGTGGGCAGGCCGTGCCCCTTGATGGTGTAAGCGAGGATGACCGTGGGACGTGAGTCGTCGATTGCGGCGTAGGCGTCCTGCAGGGCCGCGATGTCGTGGCCTCCGAGGTTGGCGATCGCCCGTAGGAGCAAGCCATCTTCGAGTTCGGCGATGAGCGCGGCGACCGCGGCCGCGTCCGGTCCGTCACCGGGCAATCGTTGGCGTAGTTCGGGCGCGGCGCAACGCAGCAGGCGCTGATACTCCGGATTGGGCATCGCGAGGATGCGGCGTCGCAGAGCGTCGCCACCAGGGCGGCCGAACAGCGTCTCGAGCACTTTTCCGAACTTCACCACGAGCACCTGCCAGCCCGCTGCGGTGAACATGTCGTGGAGGCGCTCGGACGCGATGTGGGGCACGACGCGATCCAGCGATTGGCGATTCATGTCGACGATCCAGACGATCTCGCCGAGTTCGGGCACCGTGGGGTCCAACACGGCTTCCCAGATCGCGCCTTCGTCGAGTTCGGCGTCACCGACGAGCGAGTACTGGCGTCCCGTTCCCGCGCCGCCGAACGCGGTGTCGACGTAGCGCCGGGTGATCGTGGCCCAGATCGGCGCCGTGGCACCGATTCCCACGGATCCGGTGGAGTAGTCGACCGGGTCGGGGTCCTTGGTGCGGCTCGGGTAGCTCTGCAGGCCCCCGAATTCCCGCAGTGTCGTCATGTAGCGCTCGTCGAGCGTGCCCAGCAGGTAGTGGATGCCGTGCAGTACCGGGGACGCATGCGGTTTCACCGAGACCCGGTCACCCCGGCGCAGGTGCCCAAAATAGAGCGACGTCATGATCTCGACCATGGAGGCCGACGACGCCTGGTGCCCGCCGACCTTGACACCGCTCGGATTGGGGCGGACGCGGTTGGCGTGGTGCACCATCGCCGTGGACAACCACAGCACCCTGGCAGAGACGCGCTGCAGGTCGGGCACCGCTGCCGCGGGGTCGGCGATCGTCATGGGCGTTGGCTCTCGGCCCGAACGGACGTGGGCTTCCCCGGATCGTTCCGGCGGGGGTGGACCTGCTGCCACGCGTGGTCGACGAACTCGGCGAGCTGATCGATTCCCCCGCCGGAGCGGGTGCGCCACACGACGTGCCCATCGGGTCGCACGACGACGGCACCGTGCTCACCGACGTCGAAGAGCGCGATCAGCGCAGCCTGCCCGTCCTCGCTCGGTGCGGCCAGGGTGACCACCGTGAGCGGCGTCGCATGCCAGTTCGCCAGATGCGTGCCCCAGAGTCGGGGGTCCGCGGTGAACAGCGTGAGTCCCCTTGGGGCGATCGCGTCGTGGGTGGTCGTCTGCGAGCCGTCATCGCGACGGATGCAGGCGTGCGGCAGGCGAGCACCGGGATGGGTGGTGGGGTGGTAGCGCGCGACGTCGCCGCTGGGGCAGGGACCTTCGGCGTCGGCGATGAGGGGGCCGGTATACGAGTAGCCGAATTCGAGCCCGCTGGCGACGAAGTGCTCCTCTTGGTTCGGGATGGCCCTGGCCATCTGCTCGCGCAGGCGACGGCTGCGCGGGTTCTGGCGCAGTAGGCGACGGGTGCGGGAGGTCTGCGCGAGGGTCAGCGCGTCGGCGACGCGCGCGATGACGTCGTCGGGAACCCTGGACAGGGGCAGCGTGCCGAACAGCTCGGTGGCTCGGTGCAGTGAGCGGTTGGTGATGCCGAGTGGGGCGGTCACGTCGTCCAGTGTGAAGTGGTTGTGCGCGCTCTGGGCGGCGAATCGTTCGACGACCGGCCTCCGCTCGATCTCGTAGGTGTCCAGCAGCGTGTCGGGAGCTCCGGCGTGTAGGACGGCGTCGAGTTTCCAGGCGAGGTTGTGCGCGTCCTGAACGCCGCTGTTGAGTCCGAATCCGCCGGTGTGGGGGAAGCGGTGGGCCGCATCCCCGACGAGCAGCAGCGGTCCGCGACGGAAGCGATCCGCGATCTGCTTGGTCATGGTCCACGTCCCCGTCGAGCGGATGCGGTAGTCAGTGGAGCCGATCACGTGCGGCAGGACGCGGTCCCAGAATCGCCGGCCGTCGCGTGCGACCCGTTGAGCTGAATGAAGATACGGGGTCATGAGCACGTAGTCGTCGTCGGCGTGGGCGATCATCACTCCGCTGAAGCGAGGGTGGTAGATCCAACTGAGCAGTGGCCGGTCAGCACCGGCGGGGTACAGGTTGGGCGCGTGAAAGAAGACGCTGCCCATGTTGGCCAGCACCGGGCCGCGCATCGCGATTCCGACCGCGTCACGCAACGAGCTGTTGGCGCCGTCGGCGGCGATGACGTAACGCGCTGCGGTCGAACACGTGTCGCCGCTCGAGGAGCGCAGGGTCAACCGCTCGCCGTTCCACTCGGCGCGGTGTCCCCGCCGGAAGTCGATCAGGGGCTCCTCGTCGAGGGCCTCCCACATCGCGGGCATGAGCAGGTGCTGACCGATGTGGGAGATGAGGTAGGGACTGTGCGAGCGGACCTCGGCGAGCCGCTCGGGTTGCGAGAGCAGGTCGATCTCTCCGAGCGGTTGCGCTCGCACGTCGGTACACCAGCGGATGAGGTTCACGGTGTCGATGGCGGGGGTGATCGCCTCCAGGACGCGGCCGAGCGTCGGGGAGGCCTGGTTCCAGATCTCCAGCGTGCGCGCGTTGATGACGTGCGCAGCTGGATGCAAGCGTGGGTCCTCACGCTGATCGACCATGGTGCTGGGGATGTCGTACCGGGCCAACAGGAGCGCGAGGGTGGATCCGGCGGCGCCGGCACCGACGATGACGATGGGATCAGAGGCCACGTTTCACAGCGTCTTCCACGTGATGGCTCGTTTGTTGGCGCGAGGCTTGGTCCCCGGGCGTACTCCGGCGCCGCGCGTCAGCAGCTCGTCCGGGGTCGCGCCGGCCCGCAACTTCTCGAGCAGGTAGCTGGGATCGATGTTGGTGCCGATCGGATTCTCGGCGAACTCGTGACTGCCGAAGTACTCGGCCGTCTGTTGAGCGGTGGGGAAGTTCTCGGTCTGAAACTCGAGCCGAATGCCCTCCGGGTCCTCGTAATACAGGCTGGTGGTCGGCCCGTGGTAGATCGACCACACCGGGGTGATCCCCACCGCCTCCAGCCGTTCGTAGGTCAGCAACAGCCGTTCGATCGAGGTGAAGGTGAATGCGAGATGGTCGATGCCGTAGGTCTTGCGGCGCAACCGGGACAGCGGAAAGACGTAGCGCACCGGCGGCGGCAGCTTGACCAGAGCCAGCCGGTGGCTCTCGTGATCCCATGTCAGAAAGGCGATCTGGTGGTCTTCGTGCACCACGCGGGCGCCGAAGACGTGTCCGTACCAGTCGATCATCTCCGCACTGCGAGCGGTCTTGACCACCCAGTGGGCGATGAAGTCGGGAACCAGACGGTCGGGCAGCTCCGCGAGATCGGGCGTGGTCGTCGAGTCCGGCTCGTCCGGCTGGGAGGGTTGCAGCGGGCTGGGTGTGGCGCTCATGACGGCTCCTTGCACGTGGTGGGGGCGACGATGACGTTTCGTTGGGTGCCCAGGTCGATGGTTCCGGAGGCGTTGCGAATGGAGGAGGTGACGACGTCACCGGGTGACAGGTAGGGCTTGCGCTGGTTCCGTGCGATGAAGGCCGCCCACATCCTGTCCTCTGGCAGCAATGCGGTTGCCAGGCGTCGAACCGCGGCGGGTGGCGAGGTCGCCACACAGCCGTGTGGGGTGCCGGTCAACAGGACGTCACCCGGGCTGGTGTCGCAGAACTCGCTCAGTTCGGTCAGCGTCTCGGCCGGGCGGTAGAGCATGTTGGCGGTGTTGTCGGCCTGGCGCACCACGCCATTGACCGCCAACCGCAGATCGAGGTCGTCGAGCAGAGGCACGTCCTCTGGCTCGATGACGGCCAACACGGGTCCCAGGGGACAGAACCCGCGGTAGCTCTTGCCCTTGAGGTACTGCCCCTGCGGCAGCTGCACGTCCCGGGCGGAGACGTCGTTGGCGATCGTGATGCCGAAGACGTACTCGTGGAGGTTCTCCGCGGTCACGGTGACCGGCGCCGTAACCGGCTGCCGCAGGACGAGCGCCAGCTCGATCTCGTGGTCGAGCAACGTGACGTGCGCCGGCCGGGTGATGGCGGCGGTCGGCCCGGTGACGGCGGCATCGGTCTTGTCGAAGAACAGGTTGAAGGCGCGTTCGTCGGGATTCATGCCGGATTCGATGGCGTGCTGGCGATAGTTGGCGCCCTGGCACATCACGCGGCATGGCGTGGTGACGGGGGAGAGCAGTTCCACATCGGAGAGCGGCACCTCCCCGGATCGGGTTGCCGCGGCGAGCCAGTCGGATCGGCCCCCGGCGATGAGGTCGGCGGTGCGACGGTACCGCCCGGTCAGAGGCGAGATGGCAGCACCCGTGCGGACGCCCCAATGGGTCTGCGTGTTGTCCCGGTACCGTACGAGATGGACGACCACCGACTTCTCCACGTCTGCCCGTCGGGCGACGGGCTCGGCTACCAGTCAAGCGGGCCGAGGCGCACCGCCACTCGTGGTCGAGTCCACATTCGGTCGTCGCGCGTTGGACGTCAGTCCATGGCGGTGGTGTGCCGGTCGTCGAGGATCGTGTCGCCGAACTCCTCGACGATCAGCAGCGCGGCATGCAGTTGCACGCGGCGCTCGCTGACCGGGCGGCCCCGCAACTGTTCGGCGCGCTGCACTCGATAGGCGACGGTATTGCGGGCGACGTGGAGTTCGGCGGCGGTGCCTGCCAGGCTCCGGTCGCGGTTCAGGTAGCAGGTGAGGGTGTGGCGCATCGTGGCCACCGACGCGCCGGCGCCGGCCAATTCGCCGAGTTCGCGTGAGACGAACTCGCGAGCCGTGGGAAGGTCGGCGGTGAGCATGGCGACGATGTCGACGTCCGAGTAACGGAACGCTTCGCCACCGCGCGCGGACATGCGGCCGACCCGAGCCGCTTCCTGGGCCTGTTGATGGCTGCGTCGGAAGCCCTCCACTCCCCGGTGTGCAAGTCCGACCGCGGTGCGGACGCCGATCGGCGAAGACGACGTCGACGTGTCGGGCTGCGGCGGGTGCGCGGTGCGCGAGCCCCACGCCCACACCTGGTGGGCACCCACCGGAAGCACCAGCGTGGCGGTGCAGCCCGCTGTCGAAAGACACTGTTCTGCAGCCATTCTCAGATCGCGCGGTCCGGCCGCCGTGGCGGGTCCCGACCACGCGACCACGGCCAGATGCCAACGCTCGAGGTCGTAACCCAGGATTCGCGTGGCGCGCTCGGGCGGCACGGCGGTCCCGTTCAGCAGGTCCTCGACGATCTCCATCCGCAGGGCAGCCGAACTGGTGAGCCAGGCCTCGTGGGCACGGGCGTACTCGCCGGCCATCCTGTCGGTCAGGAGGTCGACGATCCCGAACAGCACCTGGTTGATGCGTCGCATCTCGACGAAGCGCTGCGGCTCCGGCACCATCTGTTCGGCGGCGTCGAGCAGCACACGGGTGGCCGTGCCATGGGCAACGTGGATGCTGCGCAGCATGTGTTCGATGCCGATGCCGCGCACGACCACCTCCGGCGGCCCGGACAGCACCTCGGGCATGACCGCGAACGTCACGTCGTCGTCGAGGGCGAGTGCGGTCAGGGCGCCCAACGCGACGGCTTCGCAACCCTTGTGGACTTCCGCGGCGACCGCATCCGATCCCAGTTCGGGAACGGCCGAGGTGATGCTGGCCGCCATCCGTGCCCCGAGTTCGACGGCCCATCCCGCCGGTCCCTGCCCCAGCGTGGTCGCCACCTCCGTGGCGCGGTGGGGTAGGACCGACGCCGTGAGGAACGCGTCTTCGGTGGCGGGTGCGAGTGCGGTGAACCAGGGACGTGTCATCGTTGGAGTCGCGGTCCTCCGGTCACCGGGTGCGTCGGTGGACGACGGCGACGCCGCCGGCTGCGGGCGCGTTGGCGATGCCCCGGGATCGGGGCTTCTCGGCGGGCTCGGTGGTGGGTTCGAACGTGAACGCGCGCAGCATCTCCCGCAGCGTGATCAGCATCTCGGTATTGGCGAAGGCCGCCCCGACGCAGCGTCGTACCCCGCCGCCGTAGGGAATCCACGAGCTGGTGTCGGGCTTGTCGTGAAGGAAGCGGGTCGGGTCGAAGCGGGCGGGGTCGGGGTAATTGGCGGGCGAGGAGTGCGACAAGGCGATGCTGGCGATGACGGTGTGCCCGGCGGGAAGCACCCAATCCCCCAATCGGGTACGACGCGTGGTCCTGCGCAGCACGCCGGGGATCACGGGGCGGCTGCGCTGCACTTCCCACACGGTGGCTTGCAAGAGGTCGGAACTGTCGGAGTCCACCTCGTCGACGAGGCGGGAGAGCATCTCGGGGTGTCGGCGGAGCCGCTCGACGGCCCAGGCCAGCGTGGTCGCCGTGGTCTCGTGACCTGCGGCCAGCAGGGTTTGTAGTTCGTCGATGACGTGATCGTCGGGAAGCGGCCTGCCGTCCTCGTCGCGGGCGGCCACCAGCATGGCCAGTACGTCGGTGCGTTCGTCGAGATCGGCTGCGGCCCTGGCCCGGTGGATGAGGCCGGCGATGACGTCGTCACACTCACGGCGCATCCGCTCCAGGCGGCCCCATGGGCTCCACGGGCCCAGGTCGCGGCGTAGTCCGGCGGGGAGCACGGTCAGGCGGGACGCCAGCAGCACCGCGGGTGGAAGGATGTCGCGCAAGGCTGCCAGCTCGGGTCCGTCGGCGCCGAACACCGCGCGCAGGATCGCGTTGAGGGTGATGCGCATCATCGACGGCAGGGTCGCGAACGGCACGCCGATCGGCCAGGTGGCCAGCTCGCGGGCGACCTCTTCTTCGATGATGCGTTCGTAGACGTGCATGCGTTTGCCGTGCAGAGGCGGTGCGAGCACTCGCCGACGGGCCAGATGTGGCGGTCCGTTGAGGCTGAACGTCGAACCCGGGCCGATGACGTCACCGAGATTGGTGATCGTCTCCACCAGGTCGCCGGCGGTGAACAACTCCTTGATCAAGGCCGGATCGCTGAGGACGACGGTGTCGCCGAAGAGCGGAAGCGAAGCGCTGAACGCCGAACCATGGCGTTGGCGTGCCCATTCGAGGGCGCGCGGTCGATCGACGAGCATCGCCGCGCCCTGGACGATCCGCGGTAGGGACACCCCGGGTGGCAGACACACCGGGTCACTGGTCGGCTGAGCCACGAGGCCTCCTTGGTACAGACGCGTACTGCAACGTTAGTACACGTCTGTACCAGACGCGAGCGGCGGCCTAGGATCGGTGCGAAGGAGGATCGACCAACGTGGACCGAGCGATGCATCGCGGGCGGGTGCCCGGCGAGGGCAGCGATGCCACCGGGGGCTATCGGCGCCGCATCCTGGACGCGATGGGGGAGTGCATCGCCGACGTCGGCTATGGCAACACGATGGTGGCCGATGTCGTCCGCCGGGCCAAGACCTCGAAGAGCAAGTTCTACGCCGAGTTCACCGACCGCGAGGCCTGTCTCGTGGCCCTGCTGTCGGAGACCAACGACGCGAACCTGGATGCCGTTGCCGCCGCCGTCGATCCGACCGCACCGTGGCACGTCCAGGTACGTCAAGCGGTGGAGACCTGGTTCGACTGGGCCGAACGTCGTCGGCACCTCACGCTCACCTGGATCCGCGACGTGCCGGCGCTGGGTCCCTCGGCCCGCTCCCTGCAGCGCATCGCGATGGACCGGTTCGTCGGCCTGGTCCGCACCTTGAGCGACACCGACGAACTCAAGTCCGTCGGGATCGATCCGGTGCCCCACGCGCGCGCCGTGTTGTTGATCGGTGGTCTTCGAGAACTGGCGGCCCACACGGTCGAGCACGAGCGTCCCTTGGCGGCCGTCACCGAGGAGGCCGTACGTAGCGCCATCGCGCTGATCAATCCCGCCGTCCCGACCCACTGAGCCGGCGCTTCGATCGCTGCGGTCGTCAACGGTCGAATCGGCGGGCGGACTGCCGTACGCTCATCGAAACGGCAGCAGCTCTCGCAGCGCGATCGAGCTGTCCACGTCGATCATGACCAGAGTGTCTGCGTTGGCCGCGTCGAGCTGGATGACGAACTCTCGGCAACGCCCACAGGGTGCGAGTATCGCGCCGTTGCGGTCTACCGCCACCATTCGCACGACCTTGCCTTGACCGGCGGTAAGCATCGCGGCCGCGGCTGAATGCTCAGCGCAGAAACCCAGCGACGACGACGTGTCCACGCAGACTCCCACGAAGACGTCGCCGTCCGCCGTCTCGATTGCAGCGCCGACGGTGCCGCACACCGCGGATTCGGTCAACCGACGGGGGGCGACCACGGCCCGCGCCGCGGCGAGCAGAGCATCGAAACCACTCACCGCTCGAGGATGCACCTATCCCCGGCGTGTCACCAAACACCCGTCCAACACCGGAACGAAACAGAGAGAGCTGATCCCATGCCAGACGACCTCGTGCGACACGGCACCGAGCGGTCGATCATCGAGAACCTACTCGACCACAACCGCAACGCCCTCATCGAGACTGCCCGCGGCCTCACCGAAACCCAGTCCCGCAGGCGACTCGTTGCATCGCTGACGACACCGATTTCCTTGATCAAGCACGCCGCTGGAGCGGAGAGGATTTGGTTCCAGCGGTTCTGGGCGGGGCTGCAGGAATCCGAATGCGACGGATACTCGCGTCGCGACGAAGGCACCTTCTGCGTCACCGAGGACGAGTCGTTGGACGACGTCATCGCCGAGTTCGAACGCGCCAGCAGAAGGTCCCGCGAGATCGCGGCCAGATTCGACCTCGACGACACCAAGGAACACCCGCGAGAAGGGACCGTCAGCATGCGGTGGACGTTGCTTGCCATGATTCAGGAATTCGCCCGGCACGCCGGACACGGAGACATCTTGCGCGAGCAGATCGACCGTCCCATCACCACGGGGCCCTAGCGTCGACGTGGCGATGGCATTCCCGCTACAGGAGATGATCATCAACACCGGTGCGAAGGTTGCCGACAAGCCCACGGGATACGTTCCCTCCGTGCGCAATTGGTGCCGAGAACAACGGCCCCAAGATCGGACGAGCCACCTGCGCGGTGCTTGCGAAGCCACTCGTCCACAGCTCGTGGCTCGGTCTCGGGCACGGTGGCGCTCCAGAACACCCACGCGTCGGTCCCTGATCAGCCGACGAGCATCGCGCGTGCCGCCGAGACGAAGTCGGCAACCAGCGGGTTCGTCTCCCCGATTCGGGTGGCGACGACGACACTGCTGGCGGGAAACCCTTCCAACGGTACCGTCACCAGATCCGAGCGCACCGCGCTGCGTCGGTCACCAACCGGAAGGACCGCGACGGCCTTCCCGCTCGCCACGAGTTCGATTCTGTCCTCGAAGCTTTCGACGACCGGGCCGGTCGATATCGGGCCGGGGTCGCTCGGCTGGTAGGAGTCCGTCGGGAAGATCGCTCGAGTTCCGCCGTGCGAGCAGATGATCGACTCGCCTTTCGCGAAGTCGTCCAACGACACCGACGTCCGGCCGGCCAGCGGGTGATCGGCGGGCAGCACCAGCATGCGCGGCTCGTCATAGAGCGTGGTGACGCGGAGGTCATCGGTCGGGATGAACAGGGGCGCCCTGGCGACCAGCGCATCGACCTGTCCGTCGACGAAGACGCCTTCCTCGTGGCATTCCAGGTGGCGGGTCGAGATGTCGGCGTGCGGGTGCCGGCGACGCAGTTCCCGGACCACTGGGGTGATGATGAGGTCCTCGACGTAACCGACGACGAACTTGCCTGCAGGTGCGTAGGCGCGGGCGGTGAGCGCCGCCTGGCGTGCCGCGCGGAGCAGCGCCTGTGCCTCGGCGAGGAACGCCTTACCGGCTTCGGTGAGCAGTGCGCCTTGCGGTGTGCGGTCGAAGAGCTGAACACCGAGACGGTGCTCCAGGCGTTGGATCTGCCTGCTCAGTGCTGGTTGTGCGACGTGGAGTTCGGCAGCAGCGCGGCTGAAGTTGAGATGTTCGGCGACCACGGTGAAGTACCGGACCAGCCGCAGCTCCAGATCGAGTCCGAGATCGTTCACGCGACGTCCAACTCGGTCGTCGTCGCGCCTATTCCGTTTTGGCATCGCGGCATGCGAACCAGGTCTTGGACGGGCGTCGTCGGCCGTCGAAGACTCGAGGACATGAGCAGATACGACGGCAAGAACGTGGTGATCACCGGTGGGAGCAGCGGCCTGGGACTGGCTACCGCGCGCTACCTGATCCAGCACGGCGCGCGAGTCATGGTCACCGGGCGGAACCAGGACACGCTCGATGATGCCGCCCGTGAACTTGGTGATCGCGGGACGATCGTCCAGAGCGACACGAGCTCCCTCGCGCAGATCGATGCACTGGCCGACCGGGTCCGAAGCGACTTCGGTTCCATCGACGCATTGGTCGTCAACGCCGGCATCGGGAGCTTCGACCCGTTCTTCGCCGTCACCGAGCAGACCTTCGACGACGTCTTCGCAATCAACACCAAGGGCCCCTTCTTCACGGTGCAGAAGCTGGCGCCGCTGCTGACCGAGGGCAGCGGGGTGGTGCTGACGACCTCCATCGCCAACCAGACCGGATGGGATGCTCTCAGCGTCTACTCGGCGAGCAAGGCGGCGCTGCGATCGATGGCCCGCACGCTCAGCAAGGAGTTGCTCCCGCGGGGAATTCGCGTCAACGCCATCAGTCCGGGCTCGATCGACACCGGCAAGTTGGAGAAGGAAGCGCCAGAAAAGGCCGCACGACTCAAGGCGGAGTTCGAGGCGAGCAGCCCGATGGCGAGGTGGGGGCACCCCGACGAGTTCGCGCCTGCCGTGGCGTTCCTGGCCTTCGACGCGACGTACGTCGCCGGAATCGAACTCGTCGTCGACGGCGGCGAATCGCAACTGTGAAAGGAGATCTGGCGATGAGCGAACACGAGGGCAAGAGGGTGGTCATCACGGGAGGGACGAGCGGAATCGGGCTCGCCACGGCCAAGCTGCTGGCCGACGGCGGCGCCCGCGTACTGGTGACGGGTCGTACGCCGTCCTCTCTGGAGTCGGCGCGAACGACCTTGGGTGCCGATGTCATGGTCGTCGAGAGTGATGCCGTGTCCGGGGTCGACTCCCTGGTGGACCGGGTTGCGGCAGAGTTCGGTGGCGTCGATCTGCTGGTGCTCAATGCCGGCGCGACCGACACCGCGACGCTCGAGGACACCGGGGAAGACATGTACGACAGGCTCTTCGAACTGAACACCAAGGCGCCGTTCTTCACGCTGCAGAAGTTCCTCCCACTGCTGCTCGCAGGGAGTGCCGTGGTCCTCACGACATCGGTCAGCAACACGAAGGGGATTGCGACGACGGGGGTGTACTCGGCGACCAAGGCGGCATTGCGATCGATGACGCGGACTTTCGCCCGTGAACTCCTCGACCGGGGGATTCGAGTGAACGCCGTATCGCCCGGGCCGATCGACACCGGAATCCTCGAACGCACCATGTCAGCGGAGGCCGCTCGCAGCTTCCTGGAGCAGGTCAAGGCCGACAACCCGATGCAGCGCTTCGGTGAACCCGAGGAGGTGGCGAAGGCGATCCTCTTCCTGGGGTTCGACGCCACCTACACGACCGGCGCCGAACTCCTCGTCGACGGTGGGGCATCGGATCTGTGAGCAGGCCGCTGAATGCGCGTGAACGCCGATGACGGCTTCGCGGGGCATGCGTGGGGCCGGTCGCGGTGCTTCGTCTCAGAGATCCTTCTCGCGTAGCCAAGCGCGGATGGTGTCGACGAGTTCCCTCTTGCGCTCCAGGGGTAGCCAGTGCCCGGCCGGCATGCTCGTCACGGTCAGGTCGTCGCACGCCGCACGCATCGGGTCACCTTGACGGTTTCCCGTGATGGTGCAGATCTGATCGAACTCGCCGTTGACGAACAGCACCGGTTGCCGCAGGCGGCCGCGGTCGGGCGCCGTGCGCGCATAGGCGACGGCGGCGTCGTCGTTGAGATACCACGCGCAGCCGGGCCGAAAGCCATTCACCTCGAACGACTTCACCAACACCTCGAAGTCCGCGGGGGGCCAGAGCGCCGGATCGGGCGCGGTGGCCGGCGCGCGATGTGCGGCCCCAAAGCGCCCGCCGTTGCGCGATACCAGGGCATTCGGTGAGATCTTGCCGACCCCGTCGGGATCTCCCGGCTGGAAGATCGAGGCCAGCGAGGACGCCAGGTCGGCGTCCAGATCGGCGACTGCGTCCTCGAAATTGGTCGTGTAGTAGCGGTAGTAGTCCCACTGACCATCCGGATACTGGTCGGTCGGGTAGATGCTCCGGTCGACCAGCGGGACGACTGTCTGCAGGGCGTGCCCATCCGGTTGATAGGCCAACGATGTCAGGACCGCGCCGCGGACGCGTTCGGGTGCGTGCGCGGCGAGGTCGGCGACCACGACGCTGCCCCAGTCGTGACCGACCCAGATCGCGGGCTCGCCGCCAAGGTGATCGTGGAGTTCGACCATGTCCGTCACGACGTCCTCGATGGTGTAGGCGTCGTGGGCGACCGGGATGGATGATCCGCCGTAGCCGCGCAAATCGGGTGCGACGCAGTGCCAGCCGTCGGCGGCGAACGCTTCCAGTTGCGCCCGCCACATCAATCCGATGCTGGGCCAGCCGTGGACGAACACCATCAAGGGCCCGTCCGCCGGCCCAGCCTCCAGGAAGTGCGTCGCGTGCCGCGACGTGTGAAGACCACGCGAAACCGGTATCGCGGCGGACCTCACCTCGCCCTCCGATCGGTCGAGCATGTCACCTCCTGCCTAAAGCAATGATCTTTGCTTTTGTGACGGTACGCGGTGAGCGGAGAAAAGCAAAGTTCTTTGCGTAAACTGGCGGAATGTCCGAGGGAACCGCCGTGAATCACCCGCAGGGGCGAACCAGTCGGGTGCTGGCCGCGATCTACACGGCGGTCGGCGAACTCGTCGGAGAGGGTGGCACCAGGCTCAGCTTTCCCGTCATCGCGGAGCGAGCCGGGGTCAATCCGACGACGTTGTACCGGCGCTGGAACGACGTGGGCGCTCTCCTCGAAGAGGTCGCGGTCGCCGCACTGACCCGAGACGGCGAATCGATACCCGACAGCGGATCGCTCGAGCAGGACCTGACGGAGTGGGCGACCGTCATCGCGTCAGATGTCGCCCGCCCCGAACGGACGCGCTATCTTCGCGCGACGGCATCGGCACGCACCGAGATCGTGTCGGCCTGCCCCGTCATGGAGACGCGACGCGAACAGGCGGCGGAGATGGTGCGCCGTGCCCGCGACCGCGGTGAAGCGACGCCGACCGTCGCGCAGATCCTCGACCACGTCATCTCTCCGCTCTACCACCACGTCGTCTTCGGTCTCGAGATCGACGGCGAATACGCCCGCCGGTTGGTTCAGGACGTGCTGGCCATGGTTCGGTGACGCGATGGGACCGAAGACGTCGGCGGCGTGCTTCAGTAGGGCACGGTCGGTAGGTATTTGCCGTCCAGCGTGATGACGGCGCGTTCCCCACCGTCGGGGTCGGCTACCTTCTTCACGTCGAGCCGGAAGTTGATGGCCGAGACGATGCCGTCGCCGAACTGCTCGTGGACGAGCGCCTTGAGGGTCGTTCCGTAGACCTGCAGCATCTCGTAAAAGCGGTAGATGGTCGGATCGGTGGGTACGCCGCCGGACATGGAGCCGCGAGTCGGAATGGTCTGCAGTAACCGCACCGCGTCCTCGTCCAGTCCCAGTAGAGCGCCAACGGCCTTGGCAGAGGCTTCCGGCAACGCGTGCTGGCCCAGGATGGCTGCGGTCGTGAAGGCTACCGACAGCTCGGCCGCGTCGGCGATCTGCTGCCACGAGAGGTCCTTGCGAGTCTTGGCATCGACGGCCGTGGCCGCCAGTAGCTGACGGGCGGTGGGATCGAACTGTGCGTGAATCATGGATGGTTTCCTACCTTTTCATGAGGACGTACGCCTCGTGGATGTGAGCGGAGACGATCCGCCCGTGGGAGGGGCCGCGCGTTCTCGGACGTACGCCTTCGCGGGCACCGGCGATTCGAGGTGCGGACGCGAGCAGACGGTCACAGACCGAGTTCGGACAAACTTGGATGATCCTCCGGCCGTGGCGCATTCCGGTCCCAGTGGAACGCCCGCTGACCTTCCTCGATCGGCACGTCGTTGATGCTGGCGTGGCGGTGTGTCATCAGGCCGTGGTCGTCGAACAGCCAGTTCTCGTTGCCGTAGGCGCGGAACCATCGACCTGACTCGTCGTGATACTCGTAAGCGAAACGGACCGCAATGCGATCGGCGCCGTGTGCCCACAGTTCCTTGATGAGGCGGTACTCGTGTTCACGGTCCCACTTGCCGCTCAAGAACTCGGTGATCGCAGCGCGGCCCGTCACGAACACGGAGCGGTTGCGCCAGACGCTGTCGACCGAATAGCCCTGCGCCACGCGGTGCGGGTCGCAGCTGTTCCAGGCGTCCTCGGCCATCCTGACCTTGCGCACGGCAGCATCGTCGTCGAAGGGCGGAACGGGCGGTCTGACCGCCGTGGCGGAGGTGTTGGTCATGGTCATCTCGCTTCTCTCGGGGGAGCGAATCGAATCATCGATCCATGTAGACGGACCTGTCTACATGCAGAGAACCTTAGCGCATGTAGACAGGTCTGTCTACCTACTCTCGAGACTTATGTGGACAGACTTGTCTACGATGGTGGAGTGAGCATTGCCCAGACACTCGACCCGCAGCTCGACGTGTCGACGCTGCCGGCTCGGGAACGGATCCTGGCCACTGCGTACCGGCTCTTCTACGGCGAAGGAATTCGAGCGACGGGCATCGACAAGGTGATCGCCGAGGCCGGCGTCACCAAGGTGACCTTCTATCGACACTTCCCCCGCAAGGACGCACTGATCCTGGCGTTCTTGGACATGCGGCACCAGCGCTGGATGGACTGGTTCGTCGACGCACTCGATCGCCACGCTGCAGGCAGCCGTCGCCGGCCCGCGGTGGTATCGGCAGTCGAGGAATGGTTGACCGCGGACTCCTTCCGCGGATGTGCGTTCATCAACAGCGTCAACGAGATCGGTGCCGACCTGCCGGAGGTCCACGCCATCACCGCTCGCCACAAGGCAGACATGGTCGCGGCCATCAGGGCGACACTGCCACCGAGTACGAATCGAAACCGGACGGCCCACGCGCTCGGCCTGGCAGTCGATGGCGCCATCGTGCAGGCGCAGTATCAGCGCGACGCCACGTCGGCGGTGAAGGCGCTCGCCACGATCGCGGCGGCGCTCCTGCAGGCGAATCCCTCGACGTAGCCGACCGTTCTCCACCGACCGGGCTCGCGGCTACTCCTTCGTCGCCACCACCGTATCGCCTCGTGGGTGCCGGCACCTCATCGCACGGTCCGGGTGCACGAGGCCGTCGAGCGGCAAGGTTCCGTTCTCATTGGCTGCGTCGCCGGCGTTTCGTGCGACGGTAGGGGCATGACAACATTCGTCATCGACGCACCGTTGGCGATAGAACTCGCCACCAACGAGGTGGCCGTTCCCGCCGCACACGGCCTGACGGCACCGACGCTCTTGCGCTCCCAGGTGCTTGCACTCGTCTACGGCTCGGTGCGCCGTGGTGACATCGATGAACGAGCAGGCCGGACGCTGCTCGACGGGATCCGGCGATTGCGCATCCGGCTGCTCGGTGACCGCTCGTTGCAGGATCACGCGTGGAAGATCGCTGCTCAGTTGGACTGGCCTGATACGTATCGGGCGGAATACATCGCACTGACGCAGCTGCAAGCAGACGCCTTGGCGACGGCGGACACCGCACTGTCCACCGCCGCAAGCGCTTTCGTCACCACCGTGTCGCCGGCGGACATCCTGCGTTCGTAGAGGCTGCAGAGATGGGCGTCATTTCGCGTTGAGTGCGACCGCCGCCCGGATGAGTGCCACGAAGGCCTTCTCGTCGAGTGCGTCGCCCTCTCCGATGTCGATGGCCCGCCTGGCGTTGCCGCCGAGGCTGGAGTTGAACAGCCCCGTCGGGTCGTCGAGCGAAGCCCCCTTGGCAAAGGTGACCTTGACCTTGTCCTTGTACGTCTCACCGGTGCAGATCATTCCGTCGTGGTACCACGTCGGAACGCCTCGCCACTTCCATTCCTCGATCACGTCCGGGTCGGCCTGCTTCACCAGCTTGCGGACGAGCGCCAGGGTTTCTCCGCGCCAGTCGCCCAGTTCCTCGATGCGCGCGTCGATCTTCTCGGACGGTGAATCGCCCATGCTCACTCCACCTCCTGAATGCGGATCATCGTGCCGGCCGGATCGCGCAGAGCACAGTCGCGTACACCGTAGGGCTGCTGCGTGGGCTCTTGGACGATATCGGCGTCACTGGCTTGAAGGCGTTCGAAGACACCGTCCAGATCCTTGGTGGCCAGCACGATGATCGAGTAGGTGCCCTTGGCCATCATCTCGGCGATGAGCCGCCGCTCGTCGTCGGTGACACCCGGGTCGGCGGCCGGCGGGTGAAGCACGATCGACGTGTCGGGCTGATTCGGCGGGCCGACCGTGATCCAGCGCATCGCGCCGCCTCCGACGTCCAGACGTACCTCGAAGCCGAGGACGTCTCGGTAGAAGGCCAGCGAGGCCTCCGGATCGTCGTGGGGGAGGAACGTGGTGTGAATCGTCAGGTCCATGTGCGTCACGCTAGATGCAGTGCTGCGGCGGGCGCTTCTCGATTCCTGATCGGTCTGCTCACGTGCCTTTCCATGCACGACGGCAGGCCCGCGGTCACGCCGGCCGTGTGGTCGCGGTAGACGCTGGGCGGCATTCCGACCAGTTCGGTGAACCTGGTGCTGAACGTGCCCAGCGACGAGCACCCCACGGTGAAGCAGACCTCGGTGATGCTGAGGTCGCCCCGTCGCAGCAGCGCCATGGCGCGCTCGATGCGCCGGGTCATGAGGTACGCATACGGCGACTCTCCAAACGCGGCCTTGAAGCTGCGGCTGAAGTGGCCGGCCGACATGTCGACGCCGCGGGCCAACGACTCGACGTCGAGCGGTTGCGCGTAGTCGCGATCCATCCGGTCGCGTGCGCGGCGGAGCAGCTTGAGGTCGGCAAGATGTCGCGCGGCAGCGGGCTCGCTGGTCACGCGCCTCATCTTGCCACTGACGTCGCCATCGCGGCACCTGCAGATCGGTGAGAGATCGGCGATCGCGGAGCTGCCGGCCCGAGCCTGAGACGGCGTCTTTCGATGGGGGTCTCGTCGTGCCCGAGACGGGGTGTCTACGGTCCGGCGACGAGCGGGTTCCACACCTGACTGAGCGACGGGTGAGGTGCGATGACGTGTCGCAGCACCGAGAGCGGAACGTCGGCAACGACGACAACGGTGGCCGCGTGAACCAGATCCGCGACGTCGGGACCGACGAAGGTGGCCCCGAGGAGCGTGCCGCGGTCGGCGTCGACGACCAGTTTGCCCTCAGCGTCGAACCCGTCCCGGAGAATGGACAGCTCGCCGAGCGCGCCTGGGTAGGTCGCCGACCGCGTGGTCACGTTGAAGCCCTCGGACCGCGCGGCGGCCTCGGTGCGGCCGACTTCCACCACCTGTGGATCGGTGAAGATGACTTGCGGCAGAGTCCCGGCGTCGCGAGCGAGGAACTCTGGTCCTGACGGCTCGACCCCTCGCGCCCGGCTGGCCACCACGCTCGCCACGATGCCCGCGTGGTACTGGGACACGTGCGACAGCATGGCGCGTCCCGTGGTGTCTCCGATCGCGTACAACCATTCACCCTCGACACCGGTCGCGGTCAGGTGATCGTCGACGGTGACGAACTCGCCGCCGTCGAGACCGACGGTCTCCAGTCCCAGTCCGTCGGTGTTGACGGAACGCCCCGTCGCGACGACGACCTCGTCGGCCTCGAAGCTCACGTCACCCGCCGCCAGCGTGACTCCGCCCGAACCGGTGCGTGCGACCGACGTGGCCGACGTGCCGAAGACGATCTCGACACCGCGGCGTCGGAGTGCGTTGGCCACCCGCTGGCCGACGAACGGCTCCGAGTCGCGCAGCAGCGTAGACGCCCGCGCCAGCAGGGTGACCTCACTGCCGAGGCCCGACAGGATGGTCGCACACTCGACACCCACGACTCCGCCGCCGAGAATGATCGTCCGGGCGGGAACGCGTGTCATCGTCGCGAGATCCCGATTCGTCCACGGCGCCGCCGATCTCAGTCCGTGGACGTCGGGGACGAACGGTCGTGTGCCGGTCGCCAGAACCACTGCGTGCTCGGCGTGAAGGCGTCGTTCACCTCCGTCGGGCAGGTCGACCACGACGGATCGTTGCCCATCGAGTCGGCCTCGTCCGTGCACGACGTCGATGCCGGCCTCCGTCATGCCGGCCACGATGTCGCGGTCGACCAGGTGATCGATGACGGCGTCTCTCTTGGCGAAGACCGCGTCGACCTGCACCCTGTCCTTGGCCAGGACCTCTCGCACCCCGGGGACGGCCCTGGCGAGTTCCAGGACCTCGATCGGACGGATCAGCGTCTTGGTCGGATTGCATGCCCAGTAATGGCATTCGCCGCCTACCAGACGGTCTTCGACGACTGCCACGGTCAGCCCGAGACGTGCGAGGCCGAGTGCCGCCGTCACGCCACCCGGTCCGCCCCCGACGACCACTGCCTCGTAATCCTCATGTTCGCGCATGTTCCTCCTCAGTCGTGTCTTCGGCGTGACCGCAGCCCCTCGATCGGAGCGACCGCTGCGTTCAGACGGGCTTGGACCTAGTCGGTGCGGCTGGGTTCTCGGGGTGGGTGAACGCTGCATGGGTGACGCCCTCGAGCGCTCGCCGCAGCGGCGCCACGTCACCGCTCACGCTGCCGAGGAGGACACCGCCCTGATAGGCCGCCAGTACGGCGGCAGCCAACGTACGTGGGTCCGAACCGGCTGTCAGCCCGCCGCCGTCGGCGACACGCTGAAAACCGGCCTCCAGCAGGTGCTCCCACCGGGCGAAGCCGGTGACGAGCGCACGGCGGGCTGCGTGGTCCTTCTCGCCGAGCTGGTGGATCAGCGACCCGATCGGACAGCGCATCGACGCTCCAGCTGCCGCGTGAAAGGCGACCACCTCGTCACACCAGGCGTACACGTCGGCGGCCGTGGTGATGCCCTCCAGCTCGGGGGTGAGCGCTGCCACCACCCGTTCGACCTGAACCGCGACCACCTCGGCAACGAGATCCGTCTTGTCGACGAAGAAGTGGTACAGCTGGCCGCGCCCCACGCTGGCTGCGGTACCGATCTCGTCCAGGGTCGTCGGTCGGATGCCCTGCGTGTGGAAGAGGTCGCACGCCGCGTCCAGTATCCGCTCGACGGTTGCCCGTCCCCGGTCCGTCGTCGGCGTCACCTTCACGTCAGCCTCCGTCACCTTGCCCGGTCCTACATTCTGGACTAAAAAGTACAGTGTCTGTATCGAATAGTCCAGTGTGGCCAATGCGGGCAGCTGCGTTCGTGTTTCGCACATTCACCGATGCCCGCACGGGGCACGACCAAGGGGACGTCATGCGCGAGAACATCGACAAGGGGTCGATACCACCACGTGAATCCGAGGAGCGCAGTTCCGTCAGTACGCTGAGGTGGGGATTCTCCGAATCCCGTACCACCGCGGTGTCCGCGCGGCTCGGTGTCTGGCTCGGTCTCGCCGCCGCGACGTGCATGGCGACTGGTCTGATCAGTCACTTCATCCAGCATCCGCAGCCCTGGTTCTGGTGGCCGACGCGACCGGTGTGGCTCTACCGCTTCACCCAGGGGCTGCACGTGGCGACCGGGATCGCGGCAATACCGCTGCTGGTGGCCAAACTCTGGTCGGTATGGCCGAAACTGTTCGCACGCCACGTGATCGGCGGCCTCACCCGTCAACTCGAACGGCTGTCGATCCTCGTGCTGGTGGGGTCGATGATCTTCCAGCTCAGCACCGGACTGCTCAACATCGCGCAGTGGTACGCGTTCGATTTCTTCTTTCCCCCGGCCCACTACGCGGTGGCGTGGGTTGCCACCGGGGCGATCATGGTGCACGTTGCCGTCAAGCTCCCCATCATTCGGCGTGCGCTCGGCGAACCGGTCGATCCCACAGCAGTCGCGGGCGGTGGTGCCCTCGGCCCCACCCGGCGCAGCGTGTTGATCGGAGCCGGAGCCGCCGCGGCGGTCGCCACCCTGGCGACCGTCGGACAGACGGTGCCGTGGTTGCGCCGCGTGTCCGTCCTTGCGCCGCGCTCCGGACAAGGGCCCCAGGGGGTTCCGATCAACCGCACGGCGGTTGCCGCGGGAGTGCTCGGCAGTGCGAGGTCACCGGACTACCGGTTGACGATCGTTGGGCCCGACGCGCGCCGGGATCTCACCCTGGAGGAACTGCGCGCCATGGACCAGGCGACACGTGAACTGCCGATCGCGTGCGTGGAGGGCTGGAGTGCGAGCGCCCGCTGGACCGGGGTGGTCCTTGCCGATCTCGTCGCGTCGGTCGGCGGCTCACCGGACTCCGACGTCCGGATGATCTCGCTCGAGCCGCCTGGGCCCTACTCGCGCACCACGCTACCCGCGCGACACGCGCGGGATCCGCTGACGCTGATCGCACTTCGACTCGACGACGAGGAACTCGACATCGATCACGGGTATCCGTGTCGGTTGATTGCTCCATCGAGACCCGGTGTGCTACAGACGAAGTGGCTGACCCGCATCGAGGTGATCGGGCGATGAACGATCCGACCGACGCGCCGAACGATCATGTCGGCGGCGACCATGCGGACACCGCGTCGAAGTCGTCATCACGCGCGATGACGCTCATGCGGTCCGGGCTGATGGCCGTCGGACTGTTCGCCGGGCTCTACGGCGCCTGGTTGCTGTGGGACTTCCCCTTCGAGGTGATCATCCGCATCGCGGTGTGGGTCGCCGCGGGAGTACTGCTGCACGACTTCGGGTTCGCCCCGGTGACCGCGGTGCTCGGCCACACGTCACGCCGATGGATCAAGCGCGCGTGGTGGACACCCGTTGTCGTGGCCGGCGCCTGCTCGGCGACGCTGATGCTCCTCGCCGTTCCCGTCCTCGACACCCCCGGAGCGAAGGCAGACAATCCGAGTCTCCTCGACCGCGATTACCCGCTCGGTCTGGTCATCTCGTTGGGGGTGGTGTGGGCGTGCGTGCCGATCTACCTCGTGATCGCCGGCCGCCGCCAGCGGCATCGAGACGTCAGTCGGTGAAGGTGGCCAGTGTCTGCCGACGGCGATCCACCATCAGTCGGGTGACGTCTGGTCGGCCGTAATGACCGACGGGATCGAAGTTCTGGCGCTCCCGGCGAACCTCCCCATGATCCAACGTAGCGACCGTCAGGCCCTCCCCGGTGTTCATGGGTTCGACGACCCAGCTGCCGTCCGGGGCGGCGATGCACGTCCCTCCGGTGCTGATCTGTTCGTCGCTGGCCGCCCGCATCATCTCCGCTCCGGGCATGTCGTCCGGGATGTCGTCCCGACGATAGACACCGGATACCGAGATGACGTAGGAGCGGGACTCGAGCGCGATGAACCGGGTGATGTCGATGGTGTCGGAGACGTCCCCGGGCCACAGCGCCACGTGCAGATCCTCGCCCTGGGCGTAGAGTGCCGTGCGCGACAACGGCATCCAGTTCTCCCAGCAGTTCAGCGTGCCGAAGGTGAACGCTCCCAACCGATGAGTCACCAGGCCGTGCCCGTCGCCGTTGGACCAGCTCAGGCGCTCTTCGTAGGTCGGTATCAACTTGCGGTGCACGGACGCGATCTGGCCCGCTGCGTCGATGGTGACCGCCGAGCAGTAGACGCTGTGTCCGCCGCGATCCCCGGGACGTTCGGCGATGCCGACGACCACCGAGAGCGCGTTCCGCCGAGCCGCCTCACGGACGCCGTCGAGGTGACCCGCCTCGATGTCGACGGCCTCGTGGAGATACAGGGAATGGATGTCCCGCTGCAGCTCGGAGTTGAACCTGGCCCCGTCCGTACGTCCCAGCCAGAACGGATAGCCGGGGACCACGGTCTCTCCGAAGGCTACGAGGTCGCAGCCGCGCGTACCGGCTTCGTCGACGTAGGCCTCGACCTTGGCCAGGGTGGCCTCACGGTCGAGGAAAACCGGTGCCATCTGCACGGCACCAACCACTTTCGTCTGATCACTCGCGATCGTCATGTCATTCCTCCATCGTTACGACGGCACGAAGGTGGCCGACGCGTCGCGTCGAGCCGCGGCCTGAGCGTACTTCGGGCCGGCCTCGGCGCGTCCGATGCGCCTCCTGAGGACCAGGAGCCACCACACCGCGGCCAGTGCCATGGTGGTCGCGAAGACGACCGCATTGGCGCGAAAGTCGGGCAGGAGCAGCAGCGCCGCCTCGACCGCTCCGAAGACGACGACGCCCAGCACGTACATCGGCAGGCGGAGCCGGCCGAGATCGAAGACCCCCGGGACGCCCTGTGGAATCCGCTTGCGGGCGTTGGCCACCAGCAGTCCTCCGGTGGTGAGCAGGTAGACCCCGAAGAACCCGAGTGCCGACATGCCGATGATGTAGGAGAACGTCTTCTCGTTGGCGAGCGCGGACAGCAACAACGCCAGCGAGACCAACCCCGTCGCCCACACCGCAAGGGTGGGCACCTTGTGGGTCGCAGACACCCGGCGGAGCAGCCGCGATCCGGGCACCATGTTGTCCCGACCCAGTGCGTACACCAGGCGGGTGGCGACGAGCATCGTCGCCAGCACGCATACCAGGATGTTCGTCAGCGCCACCGCGACGACGAGTTTCGAGAACCACGGTGAGACCTGCTCGGCGAACAGATCGGTGATGGGTGATGCGCTGTCGGACAGCGTGGTTGGATCCTTGATGACCAGGAGGAAGACGACGTACATGAAGAACTCGATGACCGACGCCACCCCGAGCGCCAAGAACATCGTGCGCGGGATGGTGCGACGCGCGTTCTTGGTCTCCTCGGCGACGTCGGCGGCCGCTTCCACTCCCAACAGTCCGAAGATGCAGCCCAGACTTGCGGTCAGCCAGACGATGACGTACGGCGAGGTCGAGTCTCCCGGGGCCGCGGAGAACAGGAACTCGACCCCCTGGTGTTCGTTGGTGACGAAGAACGCGACGATGCCGATGAACGCCGTCGCGCCGATCGTCACCACCAATTCCAAGGCGACACCGATGTTGTTGAGTAGCGTCGCCAGTCGCACGCCGTAGACGTTGATGAGCACGCAGAGCAGTACCACCGCCATCGACGTGAAGATCTGTACGGGCAGGGTCATCTCGATGCCCAGGAGGCTGCCGATGTACCCAGCCATCACGAAGGACACCCCCGTAAAGCCACTGATGAACCCCACGGCGCCGGCGAATCCCGTGAACCATCCCAGGTGGGGACTGACCAGCCGGCTCGTCCACTGGTAGGCGTACCCGGCGAGCGGGAGCTTGACCACGAGGTCGGCCGCGATCAAGGCCCAGACGAAGAAGATGGCGACGGCGAGGGGGAAGGTCCAGACGAAGGCAGGTCCCGCCGTGTTGAACCCGAACCCGAATCCGGAGAACACGGCCGTGGTCGCGCTGATCACCGAAAAGCCCAGGAAGAACGAGGACACGCCCCCTACCGATCGGCTCAGCTCTGGGTATAGCCCAGTTCGCTGAGTTGGCGATCCTCCTCGGAGCCGTCCATGTCCGTTCCTCCCCTGGTTGCGTCACGAGCTGGTGGGTCAAGCCAAGGACGAGCCTAGGAATGGGCTGAGCGAAGGACAACCTTGTGAATGTCGATCGTTGCTATCGTGTCAGGCTATGAGTCTGTCGCTGATTCAGCTCCGGGTCTTCGTGGCGTCGGCGCACAGCGGCTCCTTCACCGCGGCGGCCAAACAGCTGCACATGTCCCAACCAACCGTCTCGGAAACGATCAGGCGCCTCGAACAGGCCTATGGCACACCGTTGTTCGTGCGCGGCCCACGCCGGTTGATCCTGACCGCACCCGGGGAGGAATTGATGCCCTTGGCCGAGCAAACGCTCGCGTCCGCGGACGGGGCCGACCGCGCGTTGAAGGCAGTCACGGGCCTGCAGGCGGGTGTCGCGTCCTTCGGACTGCCGCGCAACGCCAAGTACTACGCGATGGCGAACCTGCTCACGTCGTTCCACTCGCGCTACCCGAACGTTCGCCTCCGGGTCGTGGGTGTGAACTCCGCTGACGTCGCCGACCTCGTGCGCGACGGCGCTCTCGAGGCGGGATTGGCCGTGCTGCCGGTCGAGACTCGCGAACTGTCCGTCACGCCTCTCCTCGCAGACGAAGTGCTGTGGGCGACGTCCGCTCCCCGCCGTCGGCCCGTGTCCATCGAGGACGTGGCCGCGGCCAACCTGATCCTCTACGACGCGCATGCGGGATGGCGTGACCCCACCCGCCGGCAGCTCGCCGAACGGGCGCTCCTCAAGGGCCTCACCTTGACGCCACGCATCGAGGTGGAACAGGTCGACACCGCGCTCGAACTCGTCGCCACCGGCGCGGGCGAGACGTGCGTGTCGCACGCGGTCGCGACGAGTTCGAGCGCACCATCGGGTATCCACTACGTGCCGTTCAAGGAGCCGCTTCACGACACGATCGCCTTGCTGCAAAAGGAGTCGGCCGTCCTGTCGCCCGCGACGAGAGAACTCGCCAGGCTCGCACGGGAAACGCTCGCAGGCTTCCGCCCGACCTGACGCCGGCTCCCGACCGATGCTCCCGCGATCGTCGCGGTGTCGCGAATCGACGCTAGGGGATGTCCCTGGGTCCCTGGGTCCCTGGGTCCCTCATCGCACGTGCGCGAGCCTCCTCGCCGACCACTGGGTGAGACGGAACCGACCGTCCCGCACGACGGCAACCGCCACGTCGTCGACCTGCAAACCCGAGTGGTCCTCGGCGGAGAATGCGTACGTGCCCGCAGCCGTCTTGCACGTCAGAGTCTCCATCGCGTCGCGAACGGCGTGGCGATCGTCGGTCTTCGCGGTTTCGACGGCTGCTGCGACGAGTTCGACGGCAATGTAGCCGTCGATGGCGAACTGTGAGGGCGTGGCGCCATGAAGCGACTCGTAGGAGCGGGTCAGGTCCTCGATCGCGCTGCGTGTCTCGGACTTCGGGAGATCCGATCCGACACTTGCCATTGACGTCGCGACGATCAATCCTTCGGCTCCGGACCCCACCGACTCGAGGAATCCCGGGCTCGCCGCCCCGAGGCCCATCACCGTCGGCATCCCCGGCTCCAGATCGGTCAACGCGCGGGCCAAACCGACCGCCGGAGGACCGGTGACCCAAGCCATCAGCGTCTGAGCCTGGCTCGCGCGCGCTCGGAGCACGGTCGGACCGAAGTCCGCGGTGTCCACGTTGACGCCGTCGACGACGACCGCATCGATGGCGTAGCGACTCAGCATGGCTTCCTGAGCCGCCCACGCGTCCCGATTGAACACACTGTCGGAGTCGAAGACGACGGCGATGCGTCGGATCCCGGAGTCGTGGAGAAATCGCAAGAGCTGCTCGGCAATCAGCGGCCCTGGTGGGGGAGTCATGAAGACATAGGGCCGTGGCGGACACACCTGCTGGTGAGCCGCTCCGGTGGAGACGTACAGGAGGCGGCACTCATCAGTGTGCGGCAGCACCGCCAACGACGCGTTGGAGAAGGACGTTCCGATGACTGCTGCCGCGCGTTGCCCGTCGAGCCGCAGGTAGGCCTCCACGGCGCCGTGCGGATGACTCCCGTCGTCCGTGACGAGCAGATCGACACGGCGTCCCAGCACGCCGCCCGCCGCGTTGAGCTGTCGGACCGCCAACTCGGCGCCGAGCTTGTTCTCCAAGCCCATGTAATTGGAGCCGGACAGCGACGCGATCTGTCCGAACACGATCGGGTCACGCGGCGTCGTGGACATTCTCCTGGCCGCCTAGCGCGATGAAACGGTTCGGGCATGCGCGGGCGCGTACCGGTCACCCTGAATGGTGCCTGGCGCGAAGAGATCCGAGAGGTAGGCGGATTCATCGGCGCTCAGTGCGACGTTGGTGGCGGCGATGTTCTCGGCGACGTAGTCGGCCCGCTTGGTGCCGGGTATCGTCACGACGGAAAAGGGGCGATGCATCAGCCATGCCAAGGCCAATTGGCCTGGCCGGCATCCCTTCTGGTCGGCCAGCTCGGTGAGCGCGGCTACGGGCGCGAGGTTGGGGCGAAGGTTTTCCGGGGCGAAGCGCGGGTTGGTGGCACGCAAGTCCCCATGGGTGAAGGTGGCGTCGGTGGCCAAAGCCCCAGTGAGCGCCGACCGCCCGAGCGGGCTGTACGCGACCAGTGTGATGCCCAGAGCGGCGCAGGTATCGGCGAGGTCCTTCTCGAATCCGCGTTCCCACAGCGAGTATTCGCTTTGCAGTGCAGCGATCGGGTGCACCGCGTGCGCCCGGCGCAAGGTGTCCGGCCCGACCTCGCTGAGACCGATCGCGCGGACCTTACCGGCGCGGATCAGCTCACCCATCGCACCGACGGTGTCCTCGATGGGGATCGCCGAATCCAAGCGATGGTAGTAGTAGAGGTCGATCACATCGGTCTGAAGTCGTCGTAGGCTGGCCTCACATGCAGTGGTCACGTACTCGGGACGTCCGTCGATGGCGATTCCATCGCGAGAGTCGTTGATCCGGGCGGCGAACTTCGTGGCGAGCACCACCGTGTCGCGACGCCCGTAGATGGCTTGGCCGATGAGTTCCTCGTTGTGTCCGAACCCACGGATTGGCACACCCCAGGTGATGTCGGAAGCTCCGTAGACGTCCGAGGTGTCGATATGGTCCACCCCCAGGTCGAGTGCGACGCGGATGGTCTGTGCCGAGGTCTCGTCGTCGGCCGGTCCGTAGCTCTGCGACATACCCATGCATCCGAGGCCGACCGGCCTGACGTACAACTCCGAGCGCCCGACGCGGACTCGCGCCGAGCCGTCGATTGACGTCATCGCGGTACCTCCCACATAAGTGATAGCGTCACTATCGAATGTTACGCCGTCGGTGCGGTCAGGTCGGCGGTCTCGGCGGCCGCGGTCGGTGAGACTCCGTGGACCCCAACGACCTCTGGGCGTCCTTCGCGGTCGATGGCGGACGCATGCCTAGCGGGCGGCGCTGGATGGACCGCCGTCAGTGCGGACAGGACGTCGTGGCGACCGCGCTGTGGTAGCCGGATCTGATGTGCGCCCGCATGATCGACTCCACCCATTCGGGATCGCGGTGGGCGATGGCGTCGACGATCTCGAGGTGATGCGACGCGCTGCGCATCAACTGCGACTCGCTGTACCCGCGGAAGGTGCGCGAGGCCACCAGCGGCTTGAGCAGTCCCAGCGTCATCTCCGCGACGCTGGGATTCGGGCATCTGGCCACGATCGCGGTGTGAAAGGCGTTGTTCAGCGCCGCGATCTCGGCCATGTTGGGTTCCGCGGTCACCTTGGCATACATGTCGTCGGCCAGCTGCCGCAGCGCGGCGACGTCGTCGTCGTCCATGGCCATCGCCGCGAGACGGGCTGCGTACGGTTCGATCATCGACCGTGCCGCGTACATCGACTCGACCGCGTCGGCCGAGTAGTCGACGACCCGCGCACCCTTGTGCCGTTCCATCGAGATGACGCCGCGACTGCCGAGCGTCTTGAGCGCCTCCCGCACCGGGGTGCGGCTGACGCCGAACCGCTCCGCGAGCTCGCTCTCGTTGAGCTTCTCGCCGGGGCGGTAGGTGCCGGCGACGATCAAGTCGAAGATGGCGTCGCTGAGTTCGGACATCGGTACCCCCATCCCGGGTGATCAGGCCCGTCGATCAGGCCAGTCGGTCTGGCCATTGTGCACGAGCCACCGCCTCGCGGGTACCGCCACGCGACAGGAACGAGTAGGAACCGACACCGGTGGTCTGCTCCGCGAAGCGGACCAGCTCCAGGTAACGGTCGAGGTCGATTCCGGTGGTCACGTCGAGTGCGTGCAGCAGGTTCACGACGTCTTCCATCGGGGCGTTGCCGAGCACGGCGGCGTCGCCGGGGAACCACAGGTCGCCCCCGAGTCCGCCGAACGATGCCTCGACCCAGTCCGCGCCGGCGGCGAGGCTCGCGACGGCGTTGACGGGACCGAAGCCATTGCGGTTGTGCAGGTGCACGCCTGTTGGCAGGTGCGGTACCAGAGCCTTGCAGCGCCGCACTCCGCGGTCGAACTCAACCGGCGTCTCCATGCCGCTGGTGCCCGCCAGATACAACGAGTCCACGCCGGCATCGGCCACGCGCCGTACGACGTCCTCGAGTTCGCGGGCGTCGATCGGACCGCGGCACGTCGCGAAGAACGCGGTGGCCAGGGCGGCGCAGATGCGCTTGCCCGACCGGTGTGCGTGTTCGACGACGTCCTCGAGCGCCGAAAGCAGTTGCGCCGGGGTGGCGTTCTGGTTTCGCCGCGCCGTCTCTGCGTCGATGGGGATGACCATGACGAGTTCGTCGATCGAGGTCTCGATGGCCCGCAGCGCGCCCTTGAGGTTGGGTACCAGCGCCTTGTAGGTGACATCGGGCAGGCGCGGGGCGCCCGCGATGACGGCTTCGGCGTCGGCGAACTGCGGGAGCACGCGTGGATGGGCGAACGAGGTGATCTCCAGGGAGGTGAATCCCGCTGCCAGCAGCCCGTCGAGGATCGCCAGCTTGTCGTCGGTGGCGATCACGGTCTCGACGGCCTGCAGCCCGTCGCGCAGGCCGACCTCGACCAGCCGGGCGGTGCGGGGCAGGTGCTCGACGACCATCAGATGGCACCCGCACGGGAGAGTTCGGCGATCGCATCCTCGGTGTATCCGCCCAGCCGTGTGAGGACGTCGGTGGTGTGCTGGCCGAGGCGGGGTCCGGGCCAGCGCACGGCGCCGTCGGTACGGCTCAACCGGGGAAAGGTGTTCTGCATCGGGATGGAACCGAGGACGGGATGCTCGGTTTCGACGATGCTGCGACGGGCGAGGAACTGCTCGTCGTCGAGCATGTCCACCGGACGGTAGATCTTCCCGACCGGGACCGAATGCTCCAGCAGCAGCTCTTCGAGCTCCTTGGATTCGTGCTCCGAGGTGAATTCAGCCACCAGGGCGTCGAGTTCGACCTGTCGCTCACCGCGCGCACCGTGAGTGGCGTAGCGCTCGTCGCGAGCCAGCTCGGGTCGGCCCATGGCCTTCGCGAGTCGTGCGAAGACCGTGTCCTGATTGGCCGCGATGAGGATCCATGCGCCGTCCTTGGTCGGGTAGACGTTGCTCGGCGCCACGTTGGGCAGAATGGCACCGCTGCGCTCGCGCTGGTAGTTCGCGATGACCCATTCCGGGATGATCGATTCCATGATGCCGAGAACCGCTTCGTAGATCGCCGAGTCCACCACCTGACCCCGGCCGCTGCGGCTGCGTTCATACACCGCGCTCAGCGTTCCGAGCGCGGCGAACATCGCAGCCAGGGTGTCGCCGATCGAAATCCCCACTCGGGACGGCGGAGTCGACGGATCGCCGACCACGTACCTCAGGCCGCCCATCGCCTCGCCGATCGCTCCGTAGCCGGCCCGAGTCGCGTACGGTCCGCTCTGCCCGAAGCCCGACACCCGCGTCAGGATCAAACCGGGATTGTCGGCCGACAGTTCGTCGTAGCTCATTCCCCACCGCTCCAGGGTGCCGGGGCGGAAGTTCTCGACGACGATGTCGGACTTCGCGATGAGCCGTTTGGCTATCGCCTGCCCCTCCGGAAGACGGAGGTTGACGGTGACGGACCGCTTGTTGCGCCCGACCACCGACCACCACATCGATTCGCCCTGCGGCAGACTGCGACCCCAGACACGCATGGGATCACCCGTCCCCGGCTGCTCCAGCTTGATGACCTCGGCGCCCAGGTCGCCGAGGACCTGCCCGCAGAACGGGCCGGCGATCAACTGGCCCATCTCGACCACTCGGAGGCCGGCCAGGGGGCCCGTGCCGTCGGATGGCGCATCGTCCACGTGGTGCATCGTCATCTCCCTTGCGTCCGAGTTGTATGCAATAAGACCCTACAGATGTCCTAAAGATCGGTAAAACCGATGACGTGTATACAACCGTTTGACATGGGTGACGTGGCACACATAGCGTGGCCGTGTGCGCCGGCACGTCGGCGTACACGTCTCGACAGTGCGGGCACCCCTGGCAGTCGAGCCCATCGCATTCTCAGAGGAGCAGCATGACGTCCGCTCGCGCGAGTCAGGTCAGCAGTGAAAAGTCCACGTCTGCACGCACATCCGACATGAACGCCACTCTCGGTCTGCCGCTGAGATGGTTCATTCCCGCCGCCCTGGTGGTCGTCGTCCTGGCGTTCGTGTTCACCCCGGCGCCGGGAATGACGTCGGGTTTCGCCATCACCATGGCGATCGGCGGTCTGCTGATGGTGGTCGGCAATGCGATCCCCGGATTCAGCAAGATCGGCGGCGGCGTCATCCTGGCCATCCTGGTGCCGGCGGTGCTCCACACCTACCACGTGATGCCCGAGTCGGCCGCCACGGCCATCAGCGACTTCTACGACCTGTCCGAATTCGGTGAATTCGTCGTCGCCGCACTGATCGTCGGCAGCATCCTCGGCATGAACCGCACGGTGCTCATCAAGGCCGGCTCCCGCATCATCCTGCCCATCATCGGCACCATCGCGATCTGCTTCTCGTTGTTCGGGCTCATCGGGTGGCTCACCGGTTACGGCGCAGGCAAGATGCTCTTCTTCGTGGTGGGACCCGTGCTCGGTGGCGGAGTCGCCGCCGGCGCCATCCCGATCTCGGAGTTGATCGCGGCGAATTCCGGTGGCGAGGCCGAGCAGTACCTCTCCCAGCTGGTGCCCGCGGTCGTGGTGGCGAACACGGTGTGCATCATCGTCGCCGGCGTCCTGGCCTGGATGGGTCGGCGTCGCAGCCACCTGTTCCGCCGCTTCAACGGGGACGGAGCCCTGGCGAGCACGGAGACGGATCTGACCCAGCCGGCCGCGGCCAAGGTCGCACCGGTCGACGCCGTCAAGAGCACCATCATCGGATTCTTCACCGCGGGTGTGCTCTTCATGGTCGCGAACGCGATCTCCGATGCCATTCCCGCCATCCACGGTTACGTCTTCCTGATCATCCTCTGCGCCGTGGCCAAGGTCTTCCTGCCGATCCCCGACGTCATCGTCGACGCGGCGGATCTCTGGTATCGGATGGTGGCCAACGCCTTCATCCCCGCGGTACTGGTCGCCGTCAGCATCGTGGCCATCGACTTCCGCCTGGTGATCTCGCTGCTCGGCGACCCGATCTACATGCTGTCTACGATCGCCGTCGTCCTGGTGGCCGCTCTCGCAGCGGGTTTCATCGGCTGGCTGGTCAAGCTCTACTTCATCGAATCCGCCATCTCGGGCGGCCTGGGACTGGCGGATTTCGGTTCCAGCGGCGATCTGGCGGTGCTGGGTGCCGCCAACCGCCTGGAACTGCTTCCCTTCCTGTCGATCTCGTCGCGGATCGGCGGCGGGCTGGTGGTGCTGGTGTTGTCACTACTGGGGCCGCTGCTGCTGTGAGGCGACGACCGCCGCGGTCACCCGGCCGCGGGCGTGCGTGCGGGTCCACCTTCTCGGGTCATCCACCAGACGATTGCGGTGACGAGGATCAGCGCGGCGCTGGGCGCGAGGTTCGCCACGGAGCCGACGGCGGCGGCCCGGTCCGCGAGTTGTCCACCGACGTCGACGTGCAACGTCGTGGCGAGCAGCAGCAGCGCCACGTTGTACACCCCGTGGAGCACGACGGCGACCTCGAGGCCACCGGTGCGCCAGGTGACGATCGCCATCGACGAGAACAACACGAGGTAGGACGTCAGCAGGAACGGATCCACCGTGCCGTGCGCGAGGGCGAACGAGACCGTGGTGACGACGATGCCGAGGGCGGCACCGGAGCGCGCCCCCTTCGTCCAGCCGCCGAGAACGCGAAACATCAAGCCGCGGAACCCGTATTCCTCGCCCGCAGCCGCGAGTGGGGTGAGGACCATGACGACGACGTATAACGCCACGAGATCCACGGTCGTCCACGGGACGGTGTCGAGGTGGTCCGGTGTGCTGAGGGCGGCCATCACGAGCACCAGCGGTCCGAACGCGAGCAACGCACGGCCGAGCACTCCGAACCTGAAGCGCCCCGCCACGGAGTGCAGCGACCGTGCCGGCACGCGGTAGAACACGCGCTGCAGCAGCATGGCGTACGGGATGAGCACAGCCATCGACAGTGCTCCGAACGCCTGTTTCAGCGGCGTCGACGGACCGGTGCGCTCGAACAGCTCGCGGTCGAGGATGGTCGCCGCGCCGTTGAAGAGCGCGCCGAAGCCGATCACGCCGAGCGCGAGCAGCGCGATCGTCGCGACACCGCGCAGGATGCGACGGTGCTCGCCGGCGAACACCCGGTGGTATTCGACGCCGTTCGGCACCCCTGGCGTCGGTACCGGGTCGTCGTCCCGCAGGATCCACGATTGCGTGGTGGTCTTCATCGAAATGCTCCTCGAAGATGTCGGCGCGCGACCGCGTCAACGGCGCTCTAGTACGCTGTATTAGTGAGTAGCGACGAAACTAGCACAGCGTGCTAGAGGGGGATGTGGACATGGTGGACGAACCGGCGGAGCCGAGCACGCGGGACAAGATCTTGATCGCGGCGGCAACCATGCTCGGCGAGGATCCGACCACCCGGCTGAGTGTCCGCGCGGTCGCGGCACGTGCCGGGGTCAGCGTCGGCTCGCTCCGCCACTTCTTTCCCACCCAGCAGGCACTGGTCGACACCGTGATCGCCGGGATCTACGACCTGGACATCCCCGACGACCCCATGCAGCACCCCGCCACGGGCCCAGAAGACCGTCTCGTGGCCTGCCTGCAGTTGCTGTTGTCGCAGGTGGGCACCGGGCAGCGCGCCCGCGAGCACTGGCGCGCCGTCCACGACGCCTACGTCGCCTCTCCGCCGTCGGCCGACTCCGCCCATGCGTTCCTTGCGCTCGAACGGCTCACCGTGCGCCGGATCGCACGATGGCTCGGTGTCCTACGCGACGAGGGAGCGCTCGAATCCGCGGATCTCGACGGACCCGCGCGGTACCTCAACACATTGGTCAACGGACTGGCGCTCGAGCGTGCGCTCCCGGGCGATCGTGAACGGCTCGCCTTCGAGGCCCAGACGCTCCGCACGGCCGTCGGTGGCATCGTGCGTCGACACGCGTGAACCGCGCCCGGCCCGCTCCATTCGGCCGCGGCGGGGTCAGTGGCGATACAGCCCGTCGCGGATCAAGGTGTTGACCGCCTCCATCCACCGATCTGCTTGCTGCTGATTGGTCAGCGGATCGGGCAGGTGCCGGTCGACGTGGCCGCGCAGGATGATGGTGCCGAGCACGAGGATGAGTGGGTTCAGCGCGGCCCACGTCAGGTCCAAATCGGGCGCGGTGAGCCGCTGTTCGCTGCGGTCGATCCACCGCTGGGTGCCCGATGCGACGAGGCCGTCGAAGACCCGCGAGCCGAACGCTCTGCCGTCGACCAACGCGCGGCCCACGTAGTCCGCAATGGTTGGACGGGTGGTGATCAGGGTCATCACCCGGTGACCGTGCTGGGCGACCGCGTCGTCGATCTCTCGGTCGGGGGGCCCGGTGAGCACGGCGGACAGTTCCATCAACACGTACTCGTCGATGGCCGCGACCAATTGGTCCTTGGTGCCGAAGTGGTGCTGGACCGACCCCAGGGAGACCTCGCTGGCGACCGCGACGTCCCGTAGTGACGTGGCTCCGACGCCGTGCTCGGCGAAGAGGCGCAGGGCCGCATCGCGGATGCGCTCCCGTTTGGTCGGGGTGACGGCGGGCTTGATCCCTTCACGCCACCAGTCGGTCACAGAGGACAGCCTATAGAGACATCCTGTGGACGATACGTTCGTATGGTGCTCTAATACGACTGTATTTTCGAAGATTCGGCAGCCTCCTGGGCTCACCCAGCCGACCCGACAGGTCAGGGTTGGTCGCCGGGAGTCGGATGAGCGAGGGGTTCCGACTCCCGGGTGACCGCACGAGGTCGGCCGCCGCCAGGTCGCCCAGGGCTCTCGATCACGCCTTCTCGAACTCGATGAGCGCGTGCGGCACGACGGCGAACCGGCGGCCGGTCGGCCGCAGTCCGGCACCGGAAAGAAGCGTCGTCAGTTCGTCCGCCGAACGCAGCCGGCCCCCGTCGCGCTGTGTCAGCGTGTGGAGGTCGAGCAGCGGGGAGAACGGGTTCGGTCGGTGACGTGGTTGGAGGTACTCGATCACCACCAGCTTGCTTCCTCGGGGCATGCTCGACGCGACGGCGCGGGCGATCGTCACGCAGCGCTCGTCGTCCCAGTCGTGCAACACGTCCTTGAGCAGGTACACGTCGGCGGTGGCGTCGATGCTGCGAAGGATGTCGCCCTCGACGCGCTCGATGCGATCGGTCAGACCACGTGCGGCCAGAAGCGCTTTGGCCTCGGCGAGCATGCCGGGACCGTCGACGAGGATGCCCCGCAGGTTCGCGTCCGTCTGGGCCACGATCACCGACAGCAGGGTGCCGATTCCCCCGGCGACGTCGCACACCACGGCGCCGCTCGGCCACGGGTAGGTCCGTGCGATGGCCCGTGCGGCGATCTCGGTGGCCTGCCGCATGGTCGCGGCGAAGATGCGCTGCTCGTCGGGATGCTCGGCGTACCACTCCCAGACCGACATGCCGTGCACGGACTCGAACGCGCTCGCGCCGGTGCGCACGCTGTCGGTCAGACCGGACCAGGCGTCGACGGTGGAGCGCATCCCCTTGTAGCGCATCCAGGCTCGCAGCGACGCGGGGTGATCGCTGCGCAGCACCGCGCCATGGCGGGTGAGCGCGACCGCGCCGCTACGCCGGTCGATGGTGCAGAGGTTGCATGCGACCGCCCCGCGCAGGAGGCGAAGCGTGATGTCCTCGTCGCAGTCGATCCGCGCGGCGATCTGTCGGGCAGTCAGTGGCCCGTCGGCGAGGACGTCGGCAATGCCCAGTTCGGCAATGGCCGTGGCGATTTGGACACCTGCGCTCCCTTCGCCGAGATCCAGCACCGCGACGTGCGGCGGCACCAGGCGATCGGCGAATCGTTTGAGTCCGCGCCGCAGGGCGAGCGTGGCGAGCACGACGGGCATCGGCGTCGAAGGCATCAGTGCAGGCTAGCCGGTGCCACGATGGCCCGCGATCGCCTGCGCCACACGACGGCCGCTCACCAAGGCGCCTTGGATCGAGGCCGTGTCCCGGTGGTCGCCGCACAACCAGAGCCCGTCGGGGGTTCGCAGCGGTCGGCGCACGCTCAGCGGCGCGGGTTGCTCGGGTAGCGCGTGGGGCACCTCGTGCCGGATCACCGGAGTCCACCCGGTCGCGCCGATGCCCAGGATGTCGGCGGCATGCCGACGCATCGTCGCTTCGGCGGGGGCGGCCCGGTCGGGTCCGAGGAGTGCCGATGCGGCGACGAGATGTCGGCCGGGTGGCGCGTAGGTGGGCGCGGCGGCGCTGATCACGGCGGTGTTCAGCACGGGTCCCCCTGGGGTCGCGCGGCCGTCGACGCAGAGCATGGTGTCGGCGCGCCCCGGGTCGTCGACGGCCCACCAGTCCGTCACGACGCCCTTCATGGGCGGGGCCGGGCACCCCGTGAGCGCTGCGCACGCCGGTCCGTCGACCGCGACCACGACCTCACGTGCGCGCACCGTCACGTCGCCGTCGCCGACCTCCCAGTCCGCGCCCACCCGCGCCACGTGAGCGACTCTGCGCCGCAGGTGAATTCGATCGGCGATCGGGCGGGCGAGCAAGGCGGGCAGGGCGGTCATGCCGTCGGCGGGAAGGCCGGGGGTGCCGAGCACGAACATCCGCGTGAGCAGCAGCGCGAACGCGTTCGACGTCGCCCCGGAGTCGTCCAGGAGCACGCCCGCCAGGAACCGGTCGACGACGCGGCGACCGATCCCGTGGACGTGCCGACGATCGAGCGCGTCGTGCAGGGTGACGTCGTGACGCCCGCTCGTCAGGGTGGCCGGACGGAGCGCGGGAGCCGCCCATCGCACGATGGCCGCGACCTCGGCCGGCGACAGACCACCGCCGAGCAGCATGCGCGGGACCCGTCGCGGTTGGCGCAACGGATGCACCCAGGCGACGCGGTCGTGGTCGCGTCGCACCGTCACCCCGGCGCCGAACGGCTGCAAGCGGAGTTGGCCGACGTCCACCGCGTCGGCGAGTGCGGGGTAGGCCGGATTGAGAACCTGGAAGCCGCGGTCGCAGCGGAAACCGTCGACGAGGTCGGTCCGGACGCGGCCGCCCACCCAATCCTCGGCCTCCCAGACGGACACGTCGTAACCACGCGCGGCCAGGACGCTCGCACATCGAAGCCCGGCGAGACCGGCGCCCACCACGAGGACGTCGCAGTCCCCGACACCTCGTCGTTCCGTCATCGGTCAGGGATACCTCCCGAGCACGGCGTGAGGTGCGGTCGGGGCGTGACCGTCACCCTTCGGTAAGCGCGGGCATCGAGGAGGGCGCTCGGGTAGCTTGCGGGTATGCCGCTTCGCCATGTCGATCCGCACCGGAAGCGCGGCCGTTCCTATCAGCGCAGTGTGCGCTTCGGCCGCTCGGCCGTCGGGCAGTTCTTCGCCCGTCACGTCGCCCGGCGCACGGACCCCTACCTCTTTCGGCTGACCGGGGGTCGGGTCAACATGGGACCGATCATCAACGCGCCGTTGGTGTCCACCGGGGCGAAGTCCGGTCAGCGGCGGCAGACGCAACTGACGTACTTCCACGACGGAACGGACGTCATCCTGGTCGCGTCGAATTACGGAAAGCGCCGGCATCCGTCCTGGTACTACAACCTCACCGCGCACCCGGAATGCGAATTCGGCGACGAGCCCTTCATTGCTTCGGAGGTCACCGATCCCGCGGAGTACGCCAGGCTGTTCGGCTTGGCCGAAAGGGTGTACGCCGGGTACGAGGACTACCAGGCGAAGACCTCGGGCGCGGGTCGCCAGATCCCGATCATGCGACTCGTGCCGCGCTGATCCGCCCGCCCGACTGCGCCACCATGCGGCTGTCAGGACCGCCGCTCGGATGGCGCGTGCCGGTCGCGTCGCATCGGGACGTTCAGGAAGTCCAGTGTCGCCTCGATGCCTGCGAGTTCGATGTCGTTGCGACGGATGGGTTCCCACCTGCAGCGGTCCATCGAGAACCTCAGCATGGTGTCGGGGCGGCCGCGCCGCGGCTCCTGCACCGATCCCTCTTCGACGTAGGGCAGCGCCCGTGTGACACCCAACGATGCGGCGTTGTCGTGCCATGCCCGGGTGACGGCGCGGTCACCGTGCAAGCCGTCGAACAGTAGATGCAGCGCAGCCTCGCGCATTTCTCGACCGAGCCCGCGTCCCTGGAACCGGCGGCCGATCCACGACCCGGTGGTCGCCGTGCGGTTGGCCGGGAAGTCCTCGGCGTCGAGTGAACACATGCCGACGAGCCGGCCGGCCTGGTCGTGGGCGGCCAGGTTCAGGTGCCATCGAGCGCTGCTCGTGTCTGCGCGGCAGCGCCAGAGGTGGCGGAGGGTATTGCGTTGCAGCTCAGGGGGTTCGGCGTCGGTCCACGGCTCCGAGAAGGGCATGGTCGCCGGATCGTGGATCCCCTCGGAGGCCAGTTCGGCAAGCCGTTCACCGAGTTCGTCGGTGACGTAGCGCAAGGCCAACCGGGGTGTCGACACCCGTAGGTCGAACAGGGGCCAGATGGCAATGCTCATGCAGGTCATGACAGCGCGTCTGGTGCAGCCGCCGCAATCGGAATTCGACGGATGTGCGCGGGCGCGACCGCCACGCGCGGAGCGCCATGACATCCACGACATGCGACATTGACAAATGTCACATTCGGTGGTGGCATTTGGAGCGTGACGGACGCCGACGTACCGACCAGCGCATCGCTGCGCGCCGCCGTGACCGCCGTCATCACTCGGTGGACACTGGGCAATCTCACCACCGTGATCCCGATGAACGGCCCCGGCGTGTGGTTCGGACGCCAGCTGATCGCGAGCATCATGGCCGTCGGGGGATCCCTACCCGGTGGGACGAGGGTCATCCCCGAACGTCACGGGGAGTGGGTCCTGGGCCCGGGCGTGGACTTCGGTCGTCGCGCCGGCTACTACGTGCACGGCAGTGCGTTCGTGGTCTGCTCGGCGAAGACGCACCGCAAGCTGGTCGCCCGACTGTCGGAAGCCACGGGTATGCCGTTCTTCGTCGTCGAGTACCGCCTGGCGCCCACGCACCGGTTTCCCGCCGCGGCCGACGACGTCGAAGCCGGTTACCGCTGGCTGCTGGCCCAGGGCTATGCCCCCGCCGACGTGGTGATCGGTGCCGATTCCGCGGGTGGACATCTGACCTGCGACATGCTGCTGGCGAACGCCGAGGAGCCGGCCTTCCAGCCCGCAGGCGTGGTGCTGTTCTCGCCACTGATCGACCTCACGCTCGCGCTCGCCGAGCAGCAGGAGCGGACCCGGCGTGACCCGGCGAGTTCGACGGCAACCGCGCGGCGCATGGTCGGCCTCTACACCGCTGGGCTGGACCCGGCGCACCCCCGGTTGACACTCGACTTCGCCGCAGCCGCCGCGCTGCCACCGATCCTGATCCAGGTAGGCGGGTTCGAGATGCTGCAGGGCGACGCCCGCCACCTCGACGAGCAGCTCCGTGCTGCCGGCGGTCGATCGGTCCTGGAGGTATGGCCCGGCATGGTCCACGTGTTCCAGGCCTTGCCGCGGGTGGCGCCCGAGGCCACGGCGGCACTTCACCGGGCCGCCTCGTTCATCGCCGCGCGGCTCCACGACCAACTACGGGAGATCTCCTGATGCTCAATCTCTTTCGAGGACCACGACGAACGGCCGACGCCAGGGCCGTCGTGACCGGTGCGGGCAGCGGCATCGGCCGGTCCTTCGCCCTCGAACTCGCTCGCCGTGGCGGCCAGGTGATCTGCGCCGACATCGACACCGATCGCGCCGCCGAGACCGTCGCCCTGATCGACGGTCTGGGACGCGGCAGCGGGCACGCCGTGCACTGCGACGTGTCCGATCGCAGCTCCATCGACCTCCTCGCCAAGCGCGCCGAGGAGGTCTTCGGTGGTCCGCCGACCCTGGTCGTCAACAACGCCGGTGTGGGAATCGGCGGAAAACCCGTCGGCGCCATCGGGTTCGAGGATTGGGAGTGGGCTCTGGGCATCAACCTCTGGGGCGTGGTGTACGGCTGCGAGGTGTTCACCCCGATCCTGCGCCGCGCAGGCCGAGGCGGCATCGTCAACGTGGCCTCGGCGGCCGGATTCGCCGCCGCACCGTCGATGGCGGCCTACAACGTCTCCAAAGCGGGTGTGATGTCGCTGTCGGAGACCCTCGCCGCCGAACTGAGCGGCACCGACATCGCGGTGACCGTGCTGTGCCCGACCTTCGTCAAGACCAACGTCTTCACCGACGGCCGGATCACGCCGGGATCGGCGGACCTCAGCCAACGGCTGGCGCGGTTGACGGGGGTCTCGCCTGACAGCGTGGCCGTGCGCACCCTGGACGCACACGATCGCGGTCGGCTCTACGTGGTGCCGCAACTGGACGCCACCGTCATCTGGCACCTCAAGCGACACTTCCCGGCGCTGTATGCCCACGGCGCAGGACTCCTCGGCCGACTGCTCCCGCAGAACTGAAAGGACCAACCATGGCAATGGATTTGGACAACATGCTGCAGATGATCAAGGACAAGCAGTGGGCCTTGGTCGACATCGACTGGGAAGCGCCCGGAGCAGACCTCATCGACGACGAGCTGTGGGCCAAGCTCAAGCCCTTCATGACCGATCTGATGTGGATCGAGAACGTCGGCGCCCGCGGGTTCGCCGCACTGGCGAGGAAGGCGCCGACGCCGACGCTCAAGAGCATCTACGAGCACTTCCACGCCGAGGAGCAGAAGCATGCCAACGCCGAACTGGCCCTGATGCGCCGCTGGGGAATGCTGGACGACGACGAGATCCCGCCGCCCAGCGTCAACGTGCAGTTGGTGATCACCTGGCTCGACAAGTTCTCCGACGGGATGTCACTGTCGATCTTGGGCACGGTGATCCCGATGCTCGAGGTCGCGCTCGACGGCGCGCTCATCAAGTTCATCACCGACGAGGTGAAGGATCCGGTTGCCCAGGAGGTCTTCAAGCGCATCAACTCCGACGAATCCCGCCATCTGGCAGTCGACTTCGAGGTCATGGACATCCTCGGCCACGCCAGCGCGCGCAAGCTCGCGGTCGAGTTCGTCGGGAGCTGGATGAACCCGGCACTGGTCGTCGGCACCCTCAGCTACTTCCCGCTGTTGAACAAGATGCGCGACAACATCGTGGCCATGGGCGTCAACGAAGAACGCCTGTACCAGGCCATGCGCCGGTTCCGCAGCGTCGGCGAGCGCAGCCAATACGTGCACCGGGTGCCGATGTACCGTTTCATCAGTTGGCACAGCAAGAAGGTCATCGACCGCAGTTCGAAGTACCACTGGTTGGCCGATTCCCTGGTCAAGGTGACCGGTGCCATCCCCATGCCCCTGGTGCGCTACACCCCGACGTGGTCGGACGAACTCACCTACGAGGCCACCGCATGAGCCAACCGGAAGACGTCCTCGGCGTCGCGATCATCGGGGCCGGCTTCGCGGGCATCGGTACCGCCATCCGGCTGCAGGCCGAGGGCGTCACCGACTTCGTCGTCTTCGAACGCGACACCCGCATCGGTGGGACGTGGCGGGACAACACGTATCCCGGTGCGGCGTGCGACATTCCGTCCCGGCTGTACTCTTACAGCTTTGCGCCGAATCCCGACTGGTCGCACACCTATTCCGGCAGCGCCGAGATCCTGGCCTACATCGACCAGATGGTTCGATCCAGCGGTCTGGCGGCACGAATCCGCTTCGGCCACGAGGTGACGGCACTCGACTACGACGAGACCGCCGGTACGTGGACGCTGTCCTTCGAGGGCCGCGAACCGGTGCGCGCCCGCACGGTGGTGATGGCTTCGGGGCCGCTCGCCAACGCCAGCCTGCCCGACATCCGCGGCATCGACACCTACGAGGGCACGAAGATCCACAGCGCCCGCTGGGACCACGACTACGACTTCTCCGGCAAGAAGGTCGCCGTCGTCGGCACGGGCGCCAGTGCCGTGCAGATCATTCCGGAGCTGGTGAAGGTCGCCAGCTCGGTCAAGGTGTTCCAGCGCACGCCCGGCTGGGTCCTGCCGCGGCTGAACACCGCCACCAGCGGCTGGGCGAAGCGGCTGTACCGCAGGCTGCCGCTGACCGAGAAGGCCGCCCGCACGGCGTGGTTCTGGGGACACGAGTCGGTGGCGCTGGGCGTCGTGTGGGACACCCCCTTCACCCGCATCGTCGAGGCAGTGGGGTTGGCCAACCTCCGCCTTCAGGTGAAGGACCCGTGGCTGCGCCGTCAGCTCACGCCGGACTTTTCCGCGGGGTGCAAACGGCTGCTGATGACCAGTGACTACTATCCGGCACTGCAGGCCGACAACTGCAAACTGGTGACGTGGCCGATAGCTCGTCTGTCGCCCAAGGGAATCCGGACCGTCGAGGGCATCGAGCATCAGTTCGACGTCATCGTGTTCGCCACCGGATTCGACGTCTCGAAGGCCGGGACGCCGTTCCCCGTCACCGGGGTCGACGGACGCGACCTCGCTGCGGAATGGAGCACCGGCGCCTACGCCTATCGCAGCGTGGCGGTGTCGGGCTATCCCAATCTGTTCTTCACCTTCGGCCCGAATTCCGGGCCGGGCCACAGCTCGGCGCTGGTCTACATGGAAGCCCAGATCGATTACATCGCCCGAGCCATCGGCACGCTGTTGCGGTTCGGCTGGAAGTCGCTGGACGTGCGCCGCGACGTGCAGGATCGCTACAACGCCGACATCCAACGTCGGCTGCGGTCGACGACGTGGAACTCCGGCTGCCAGAGCTGGTATCTCACCGAGGATGGGTTCAACGCGACGATGTTCCCCGGGTTCGCGACCCAGTACGTCAACCAGCTCAAGACGCTGCAGCTGCAGGACTATCGGATAACGGCCCCAGCCCTGGTCGACGCGTAGTATTCGCCGGTGGCCGAGTATCGCATCGACGACCTCGCGCGTCAGGCGGGGACGACGGCCCGCAACGTGCGTGTCTACCAGGACAGCGGCCTGCTCCCGCGGCCGCAACGCCGGGGGCGCGTCGCGATCTACACCGACAGGCACCTGCGCCAACTCCAGGCCATCGTGAAGTTGCTGGGCGAAGGCTTCACCGTGAAGCACATCCTGCGATTCCTCCACGGACTGCAACGCGGCGAGGACCTGGCGCAGGTCCTCGACCTGGCCGATCTCGGCGAGCTGGTCACCGAGCCGTGGTCGCATCCGGTGACCGTGACCGCCACGCGGACAGAGCTGGAAGCACGACTGGGCACATTGGACGACGAGGCGCTGGACCGTCTCGTCGCCGCCGGGATCATCGCCGCCGCCGAGGATCCGCAGCGCTACCTGGTGCGTGATCGGCGGGTCATCGAAGACTTCGCCACGCTCACGTCGCGCGGCATGCCGTTGACGGCGATCCTGCAGACCACGGCGGCCGTCGACGCCCGCCTCGACGAGGCGGCGAGGGAACTCGCCGGAGCCGGTCACGCCGAGATCGTCAGGCAGCGTGGACCGGGTTGGTATCCGTCGAACGACGCCGAATTGGCTTGGGCCGCAGACCTCGTGGATACGCTGCGGCGGGTGGCGCGGCGTTCGGCGCACGCCAGTCTGGACCGCGCCCTCGATCAGGCCATCCGGGCGGAACTGCGGCGGTACCAGCAAGAGGCGCCGGCGCCCACGGGCCACCCCTGACCGTCCGCAACCTCGTGCCCGACGGGCGGGAAGTTCGCTGTTCTTGCGGCGAAGCGCTGCTCGGGCGTCTATGCTCTGCGCACCTGTACGGATGCTGTGATCCAGCAAAGGGTCGACATCACCACGGTGGTACGGCGCTATGACGACGACGCCCCACCCGTACCGGGTGCCGAGTCTGCCGGGTGGCGGGCTGCCCTGCGAATCTCCGGGAGTGCGCCGTCGTGGCGAAGCATCGCGAATCACCGTCCGTGTCCGGCTGGCAGCGCATCGGGGTCGGCGTCGGCGGCGCCGCAGCCCTCGGCGTGGGTTGGCTGCTGTTCGACGGCCAGCCCGACGCCGCACCGGTCGCCACACCGTCCTCCACGACCGTCGACGTCCGGCTCGCGTCGGGAGACGAGCCGTTGGCGCCGTCGAGCGACGCCACCTGGTGGCTCACCGACGGGTCGCGCACGCAGACCGCCGCCCCGACGTCACTGCCGGCGCCGACGTCGCTGCTGGCGGCGCAGGCCACCGTCGGCTGGCGACCGATGATCGGTGACGGCGGATGGTTGATCGGCAACGGCATCGACGCTGCCGCGGACTGCGTGGGTGCGAGTTGCCGCGGCGGTGACGGCGGCCTGCTCTTCGGCAACGGCGGGCGGGGAGCCAACGGTGGGAACGGTGGCAATGCCGGGTGGTTCGGCGACGGCGGCGCCGGTGGGAACGGCGGAATCGCCCAGGACGGCGGTCACGGTGGCCGGGGTGGTCTGTTCGCAGGCAACGGTGGTGCGGGCGGCAACGGGGGTGCGGGGATCGACGGTGCCGCCGCGACGCTCGGCGGTGCTGCGGGCACGTCCGGTGGCGCCGGCGGCAACGGTGGTGCGGGCGGGTCCAGCGGGGTCTTCGGTATCGGCGGTGCGGGCGGCGCAGGAGGCGTCGGTGGCCGCGGCGGTGACGGCGCTGCCGGCGGGAACGGTGCCGACGCGACCGCCGCGGGTACGGCGGGTGTGGACGGCGTGGCCG